>CAYUVM010000269.1:0-6557 GCA_964447935.1 uncultured Cytophagia bacterium
CAAAATGTTTTACGTGTATATTTTGCGAAGCTTGAAATCAAAGAAGTATTACGTCGGCAGCACGCAGGACGTGGCCAATCGGTTGCGTGAGCACAACGCTGGCGAAACGCGTTCTATTAAACACGGGATTCCTTGGGTGTTGATACATCAGGAGAGTTTTACCACACGCGCCGAAGCGAGGAAACAAGAAGATAAAATCAAAGCGCGGGGAATTGCCAGGTATTTGCAAGCCCTGAATATTTCGCTCGGTTAGAGCGTGGCGCTTCAAGCGCCAAGGTCGGAGGTTCAAATCCTCTCGCCCCGACAAAAACAAAAAGGCTACTTTCGAGTAGCCTTTTCTGTTTAAGCGACGGGAGCCAAAATGTTTTACGTGTATATTTTGCGAAGCTTGAAATCAAAGAAGTATTACGTCTGAGGTATGAGGGAGAAATAAAAAGGCCATTTTAAAAGGCTTTTTTATTGATCTCTTTATTAGTTTACATAACATAAAATCGAGACATTTTACTGTTTATTATGCGCGCAGTTTGGCAATTAATTTTTGCGCTTCCTCTTTCAACGGCGTGCTGATCCGTGCCGACAAAACATTATCCAAATAAACCATGGCATTGTCAAGCCGGTTCAATCTAACTAGAACCACCGCCAAGTAATATTGCGCCATTAAATTCGATTTGCTGACTTTGACAGCTTGCTCCAGCGGCGTTAATGCTTCAGTAATCTGGTTTAACTTAATCAAATTTTTCCCCCACAAACCCAGCAAAACACCGTCATTTTTTCCCAGCGTCTTGGCTTTCTCAACCATCCGGATGACATCTTGAGAGCGGTTTAAAGCGTCATATGCCAACGCCAGTTGTTTATAATACAGCGCTTTCGAAGTGTTGATTTTAATGGCGCGCTCCAAGGCATTGGCCGCTTGTTGGGCCTGTCCGGAGCGCAGCAGCGCCGCTCCCAACGCCGACCAGACATAATCATCTTCCGGTTTGCGCTGCACATACTGTTGATACATCTCGACGGCCATCTGATAATCAGAAAAAAGGAAGGCGTTATAGCCGCGCGAGTAAACCGTTTCCAAATCCGCCGAGGCCATGCTGCCAACGGCATTGTCCGGCTCGCGCACAGCGGTAATGCCACGCTTGGCATGGTTGGCCAGCACGCCTTTGCTGTCCAATTCGATGACTTTGCGGTAGAGTTGATTGGCATTCTCCGTGTCGCCGATGATCGAATAAATTTTCGCCATGCCAAAATAGGCGCGAATTTCCATGGGCGAAAGCTCGATGGCGCGCTGAAAGCTGAAAATGCCTTCCTGATATTTTTTCAGAATGCTGTAAACTGCGCCGAGGTTCAAATGCGCCAGCGCATTGCGCGGGGTAAAAAAAACACTTTCTTTGAGGTGGCGTTCCGCTTCGGTAAATTTGCGAATGCGCAGGAAAACCGTGCCGAGAATCAGATGCGCGCGAAAATAAATTGGGCAAATGGTGATCGTGCGCTGCAGATTCTCGACCGCTTCTTTATAATTTTTGCTTTCAAAAAACGCAATACCGAGATTAAAATAATAATCCGGATCATGCGGATTGAGCGCAACCGCTTGCGTCCATTTGGTGATGGCCGGCTTAAAATCCCGCTGCCGGGCATGCGTGAGCGCCTCTTTGTGCAGCGCTTCGGCCGGGGAAATAATGCGGGGCAAAATCCAACGCAACTCTGCCGCTTCGCCGTTCACAATAATATCGACATTGCTATTATTGCCATAACGGCGATAAAGATAATCCTTTAGCCCCGTATGATTTGAATTCGAAAGAATTTGTTGGATTTCGGGATCGAAGTGACGAATCTCAGCAAGATTAATATTGGCAGAGACCAACTTTTTAGCCGTTTGCGGGCTCATTACACCTTCAGCTTTTCGAAAATGGAAAACCACGGATCGACAACAGAGCCTCGCGATTCTCGATCGTCGAGTCTCAATTATCGAATTATCAACTGGTGCGCCAGGCGGGAATTGAACCCACAACCTTTGGCTTCGGAGGCCAACACTCTATCCAATTGAGCTACTGGCGCGTCTGCGCAGAGCGCATAGAGCAAAGCGCATGGCGACAACATTCCGCTATGCGCCATGCCCTCTGCGCTCTGCAGCTAAAACCGTGTTCCGCATCAACATTATAATCGTCATCGGCCCGACACCGCCCGGAACTGGCGAAATTGCCGTGGCCCTCTCCCCCACCCTTTCAAAATCAATATCACCGACGACGCGATAACCTTTTGGTGAATTTTTATCTTCAATGCGATTGATCCCCACATCGATTACCACGGCGCCTTCACGCACCATGTCAGCCGTCACAAAATTTGCCCGGCCAATCGCGGCGATGAGAATATCCGCGCGTACGGTGATCGCGCTTAAATTTCTTGTGGCAGAATGGCAAATTGTCACTGTTGCATTCGCTTGCGGGTTTTTCTGCGTCAACATCAACGCCAGCGGCAAACCGACGATTTGGCTACGCCCGAGAATCACCACATGCTGGCCGCTGATTTGAAAACCGCTGCGCAGGATCAATTCATGCACTCCTGCCGGCGTACAGGGCGCAAACGTTTCTTCGCCGAGTTGCAACCGTCCGCGCGTCACCGGATGAAACCCATCGACATCTTTCTCCGGCGCGATGGCTTCAATCACCACCCGTTCGCGGATCTGCGGGGGCAACGGCAACTGTACCAGAATCCCATTTATACGCGCATCGGCATTCAATGCGCGTAAACGTTGCAAGAGTGTATTTTCACTCGTATCCTCTGGCAATCGCGTGGTTTCAGAGAACAACCCCAATTCTTGACATTTTTTAATTTTTGACTGCACATAAATCGCTGACGCCGGATTCTCCCCAACCAACACCGCCGCCAGTCCCGGCGTAATCCCCTTTTCTTTCAGCCGCTGAATTCGGCCACCCAGTTCCTGCTGAATGGTTGCGGCGATTTTTTTGCCGTCGATGATTTGTGCAGCCACTTCCATGCTCGTAGTAACGCCTTCAGGCGTCAACTGCTCAATTCAAAAAAATATTTTTCACTTCAACATGAGGCCCCTAAAGGGGCTACTACAAACTGTTTATGATAAAAACAATCTCTCAATCTGCTGCGCCTTGCCGGTTTCGCGATCGATTTTAATCACCACCGCACACAATCTCACGTCGCCCTCTGCTGGTTCGAAGTGAATCGGAATCTGGCGCATAAAACGTTTGATCGCCACTTCTTTTTTCATGCCGATCACCGAATCATACGGCCCGGTCATGCCGGCGTCGGTGAGGTAAGCCGTGCCGCCTGGCAGCACGCGCTCATCTGCTGTTGGTACATGCGTGTGCGTGCCAATCACCGCGCTCACGCGGCCGTCGAGATACCATGCTAATGCCATTTTCTCGGCGGAAGCCTCGGCGTGAAAATCGATAAAAATAATGTTAGTGCGCCGCTGCAGATGACGCACGATCTCATCGGCGGCGCGAAATGGGCAATCAATCGGATACATGTAAGTGCGGCCCTGCAGATTCACCACGCCGATGGGAATGCCGTTTTTCGTTTCGACAATCAGCGAGCCGCGCCCGGCGTTGCCCGGAGGATAATTCGCCGGTCGCAGCACGCGCTGCTCTTTTTGCCAAACTTTATAAACGCCGACATTATCCCAAATATGGTTACCACCGGTGAGAACATCAATGCCTAAATCAAAGAGCTGTTGCGCGACTTTCTCATTCTGGCCTTTGCCGTCCACTCCGTTTTCGCCGTTGGCCACGATCAAATCCGGCTGATATTTCGCGCGCAATCCCGGCAGCAACTGCGCGGTGATGGTCAACCCCGGTTTGCCAAAAATATCCGCGATAAAAAGAACGGTTACCAAATTGTCATTCATGATCAAACGGCGAAAAAGCCAGCATTAAATATAACGCAAAAAATGATAAATTCAAATAAAAATTTAGATCGCCTGTTTTTGCACTGTCACACGTTTTCTCTGCTTTGCACTACTTTTGCTTTGCATCAGCGGAATCAAACAGCGCAGAGCATTATTAACGGCATCGGAATCAGGAAAATACTCTCGTATTTCGGGTTCCAAAAGTACAGATCCTTCTCCCGGTTGGAAATATTGTATAGAAACCGTTCCATCCGCTTTATGAATCTTAACGGTATGTCCTTTGCGATAGGCTTTGTAATGCTTCTCACGAACCCCGCCGCTAAAATCGTATTCGGGAAGCATATCAATATCATCTGTGTTTTGATTTTTTGAAATTGCCTTCTTCATACTTTCTCCGTTCAGAGCAAAGGCGGCGACGTCAAGATGTTTCGATTCGGACAATGCGAAGTAGTTAGGCGTTAATGTTTTTATGAATATTCGATTGATCAAACTCTTTAAGAATTTCATCCAAGGACTGTGAGCTCGGTTTTAATCTTTCAAAATATTGTTTATGCTCTTCCACAACCGCTTTATTACGATTAACATGCAATCCATGGTATTTTCCTTCTAATCTTATAAAATTCGTTTGGACTTCATCTCCATCATAAATCATAAACTCACGGATCATATCATCAGGTGAATCAATTAGTTTAATCTCTACGGCAATACCATCATTAATCTGTTCCTGCATAACTTCGACGATGTTTTGATTTAATTCCCTATTTTGAAAAGAGATCAATAATTCACGTTTCAGAACAAAAATTCTTTCAATGGTTACACCACGTTTTACCGCTCTTTTGTTTGCTTGATAATATTTCATAATTGCGGGATCTTTCTTCCAAATAAACATGCCTTGTTCATCTAATGCTACATGTATAGCCGCAACGTGCTTCTTAGCAGAATCGACACTATTTATGATATATCTATAAAATTCTTCTCTTTCTAATTTAAGTTCTCCCTTCTCAATATCTTTTAAGTCTGATTTACATTTTTCAATTGTTTTGAGAGCAATATCCCGGGACTTGTGATCGCTTATCCTACTCAGCCTTTGATAAATCTCAAATTTTTCATCAATCTGAGCGGAGATTTCTCGTTTGAGCAGTAATGCTGAACTCGCTATCAAGAAACCGAAAGAAATAGGTAAATAAATTGCTATGCCAATTCCAAAATAATCGGCAATAGCCCCTATTGCTCCCGCTATTACTGCAAACAAAATTTCAAGAAATTCAAAATAAAATTTTCTCATGATATTTGTTTGACAACTCAACTGCTATCATTGTTAACATCTTCGGAAGTAAGTTATTGCAATTGGAAATATAGCCAAATTCCGAATTAAACAATCCCTACTTCGCAAAACTCACCGACCGATACTCACGCACCACCGTCACTTTAATCTGTCCGGGATAATGCACCGAATCATGAATCTTCTGTGCAATGCTCAACGCGATTTGTTCGGCTTTCGCGTCGTCAACTAAATTGTGCTCGACCACGACTTTGAGCTCGCGCCCGGCTTGCAGCGCGTAGGTTTGGATCACGCCCGGAAACGAGCGACAGATATCTTCGAGATGGCGCATGCGTTGGAAATAGCTGTTCAACATCTCTTTGCGCGCGCCCGGCCGTGAGATGGAAATTTCATTTGCCGCCGCGACGATCACGCTGATCGGCGATAACGCTTGCAAGTTGTTATCCGACTGATGCGCCCACAGAATAGCGTTTTGCACCAGCTCATTTTCGCCAAACTTTTTCGCCAGTTCGGCGCTCAACTCCACCGACGCGCCACCTTCACTTTCATTATCTAAGGCAAAACCGACTTCATGCAATAGTCCGGCGCGTTTCGCCGATTGCGCATCCAGCCCCAATTCCGCCGCCATCAAACCGGCAAGCATCGAAACTTCGAGGCTGTGTTGCAATAAATTCTGGCCGTAACTGGTGCGATATTTCAACTTGCCGAGCAGCCGAATCAACTCATTGTGCAGGCCGTGGACGCCTGCTTCTATCGCGGTATGATCGCCGTATTCCACAAAACGTTCGTTGATATCCTGCCGCGTTTTCTCCACCAATTCCTCGATGCGGCCCGGATGAATGCGGCCGTCGGCAATCAACTTCTCCAGCGAAATTTTAGCTACCTCACGCCGGATTGGATCAAACCCCGACAGCATCACCATCTCCGGGGTATCGTCGATCAGCACCTCAATGCCGGTCGCCGCTTCGAACATGCGGATGTTGCGCCCTTCCCTGCCGATGATACGGCCTTTGATGTCGTCGCTCGGCAGCGTCACCACCGACACCGTGCTCTCGGCCACGTGATTGATCGAGGTGCGCTGCACCGCTTCGAGAATGATATTCTTGGCGGTTTGGTGCGCCTGCACACGCGTTTTATCGAGGATTTCTTTCGCGGTTTGCGCAGCCTCGTGCCGCGCGATTTCCAGATAGTTGTTAAGCTGAATGCGTTTCGCTTCTTCGTTGGTCAATCCGGAGATTTGCTCGAGGCGGCGATTTTCCTCGAGCCGCAAGCGCTCAAGCTCCTGCTCCCGTGTTTTGAGAGCCTGCTCGCGCCCATGCAAAGACTGATCGAGCTGCTTCAGTTCCCGTTCTTTGCGATTGAACAAATCCACCTTGCGGTCGAGATCGCCCTCGCGCCGCG
>CAYUVM010000270.1:0-6551 GCA_964447935.1 uncultured Cytophagia bacterium
AAATTATCGAGCGGCACCCCCGCTGGGTGATCCGTTCGGTGCGGCAGGAAATGCCGTTCCCCAGTATCGTGCGGTTGGTGTCATTTGTGCATGTGCCGCGCAAGCGCATTGTTTTGTCGCGGAAAAACATTATCAAACGCGACGGCCATCGTTGCCAATATTGTGGCGCCACCCACAAGCCGGTGACGGTCGATCATGTGATGCCCAGAAATCGGGGTGGTGAAGATTCTTGGGAAAATCTGGCTTGCGCCTGTGTGTATTGCAATAACCGTAAAGGCAATCGCACGCCCGAAGAAGCCGGCATGCGCCTGGCGCGCAAACCGCGGCGGCCCAATCATCTGTTCTTTATTCAGCATTTTGTCGGCGTGGTTGATGAGCGGTGGAAGCCGTATTTGTTCATGAATTAATCAATGTGAATGAATCAAACTAAAAAACGAATTTTGAGCGGTATGCGCCCGACGGGCCGTTTGCACCTGGGCCATTATGTCGGCGCGTTAGAAAATTGGGTGGGAATGCAGGAAGTTGCCACTTCGTCCACCGCCAAAGAAATTTTTGAAAATTTCCACCTCATCGCCGATTATCATGTGTTGACCACCGATCTCGATACGAGCGAGATTTATGCGAATACGCTGGATATGGTGGTCGACTGGCTCGGCGCCGGAATTCGCCCCGAAGTCAGCCCGATCTTTCGCCAATCCCAAATCAAAGAACATGCGGAGTTGTTTTTGATTTTCAGCATGTTGATTACGCGCGAGCGTTTGGAGCGCAATCCCACGTTGAAAGAACAGGCCCGCGATTTAAACCTTGGCGAAACGATGGGGTACGGCCATCTCGGTTATCCGGTGCTGCAGGCCGCCGATATTCTCATTTACAAAGGTCAAGTCGTTCCAGTCGGCGAAGATCAATTGCCGCACGTCGAAATTACCCGCGAAATCGCGCGCAAATTTAATTCGACCTACGGGCCGGTTTTTCCGGAGCCGGAAGGCAAAGTCACGCAATTCGCGCGGCTCACCGGCCTCGACGGGCAGGCCAAAATGAGCAAGTCGCTCAATAACGGCATTTTGCTCTCGGATTCGCCGCAAGAGATTACCGCCAAAATGCGCAAGGCCGTCACCGATCCGCAGAAAATACGGCGCGGCGATTCGGGCCGCCCGGATATTTGCACGGTGTTTATGCACCATCGCAAATTCAACCCCACCGAAGAAGCGGAAATTCGCGCCGGTTGTGAGAGCGGCCAGCTCGGTTGTGTGGATTGCAAGCTGCGTTGTGCCACCCGCATTGCCGATTTTCTCGCGCCGATGCGCGAGAAACGGGCTTATTACGAAACGCATCTCGACGATGTGAAAGACATTCTCATTGATGGTGAAAAACGCGCGCGCCGCGAAGCGCAGCAAACGATGACAGAAGTGCGCGCCGCGATGAAGTTGGGGGAAGTTTGATTTCGTGGTGAATTTTAATCGTATTTCTCGCAAAAAACTTAAATAGTGCGTTAAATATTAAAAATAGCTTTGTTCAAAAAAAAGGAATAGCTCAAGCGGCTCATGGCGTATCGCGTTAGACTCACGAACTTTGAAGGGCCACTCGATCTTTTGTTGTTTCTAATCAAAAAGAGCGAGGTGGATATTTACGACATCCCGATTGCTTCTGTTACCCAGCAGTATCTCGAATACGTGGCGATCCTGCAAATGCTGGATCTCGAGGGGGCCGGCGATTTTATTTTGTTAGCGGCCACGCTGATTCGCATCAAAGCGCAAATGTTGCTGCCCAAATCTCCCGAAGCCGAGGAAGCCGAAGAAGAAGATCCCCGGCAGGAATTGGTGCGCCGGTTGTTGGAGTATCAGCGCTACAAAGAAGTGGCCGAACATCTTTCCGTCTTCGAGGCGAACGAACGCTTTTTTTATAGCCGCGGCCATCTCGATTTGAATTTTGACGACCATGATTTCAGCGACTGGGTGGATTATGCCAAAGGCGAGGTGACGTTATTTGATTTGATGGCCGTATTCAAGCAAGTCTTGATGCGCGTGCCCAAAGATATTAAACACACCGTTGAGCGCATCCCGATCGGCATTGACGAGCAGATCGAGTATCTGCAGCAGGAATTGCAAATCAACAAACAATTGCTGTTTATCTCGGTGTTGCAAAAATTGCCGAGCAAAATTTATATGATCGTCACGTTTATCGCCCTGCTCGAAATGCTCAAACGGGGGATAGCAACGGCGACGCAATCCGGACCCTACGGAGAAATTTGGATTACAAAGCTTTAATGGAAACCCAAGAACTCAAAAGCATTGTGGAAGCGTTGATCTTCGCGGCGGACGAGCCGTTAAGCGAAGCCCGCATTAGAGAAACCCTGGAGTTGGAAAATGGTTTCGATTTCAACGTTTTAATTGACACGCTGAATCAGGAGTATCAAGACAGCGGCCGTTCGTTTACAATTCGCAAAATTGCCGGCGGTTATCAAATCGTCACGCAGCAAAGTTACTCGAACTGGATTAAGAAGCTGTATCTCGGCCGCCAGAAAAACCGTTTGTCGCATGCCGCGCTGGAGACCTTGGCGCTCATCGCTTTCAAACAGCCGATTAGCCGCGTCGACATTGGGCAAATTCGCGGCGTCAATTCCGACGGCGTCATCGGCACGCTGCTGGAACGCAAGCTCGTCACGATCAGCGGCCGCTCCGAAGCCGTGGGCCGGCCGCTGCTTTACAGCACGACGCCGGAGTTTCTAAAGTATTTTGGCATTAACGATATCACCGATTTGCCGAAACCGCGCGAAATTGAAGAATTGTTTAGCAAAGAAGGCATGCCCGAAGAATTGCTTCAAGCCTTGAGCCAAACCGACGCGCAACTTAGCCTGCCGATTAATGCCGATGGCGAAAACGCCTTGCCAGATGAAGCTGAAAATAAAGATAAAATTCCCGCCGCGCCGATAAACCGTGAACCCGCCGCTACAGTTGAACCGCCAGCCGAAATTGCAGAAACTCCGGTTTCCGAAAGTGCCGCCGAGCCTGCGATTGAACCGGGCTCCGGCGCAACCGAAACCGTGGCGCTGGCACCGGAAATATCTGGCGTTGATATTAATGAAAAAGTGGTGACGCAGCTCGAAGCCACCAGCGATGAGGCCGCCGAATCTTTAATTGCGGCGCGGGTGCTCGAAAGCGAAAACGAAATTGCCTGGATTAGCTTGAATAGCGCGGTCGATCCTGCCGTTGAAGAAGCTGCGAACCATGCGCTGGTTGCTGACGATTTCAACGAAACTGCCAACGAGTTGCCGACTTTTGCCGGTGTTACAGAAGTTGCCCAGGAACAGACAGCAGAACAAGTTGCAGGCGATGAGGGCGCGAGTGAAGAACTTGCCGAAACCGCCAATGATCTACCGACCTTCGCCGGCGTTGCAGAAGTTGCTGCCGAGCCGCTGGCGGAACCACCGGCAACCAATGAGTATCCGCTGGAAACACTTGCGGAAACGGCGAATGAACTACCAACGTTTGCTAACGTTGACGAAGTTGTTTCTCACACCTTTGCTGCGGATGATAAAAACGACAGCGCCGCGGAGTCCGCGATTAAGCTGGCGGCGCTGGAATCGATGACGGAAGAAATTGCCGCCGATTTTGCGAACACGGATGCAGTGACGAGTGACCACGATGAAGTGGCCGAATCATATGTGGCCGGTGTTGATGAAGTGGTGGCCCTGGTTGCAGAATCTCCGACAATGGAAGTGCAGGTGATTGAAGCCTACGATGTTGGCCTAACTGCTATTGAATCGCCGCCCACATCGCAAAACAACGTCGCGGTGGAAATAGACGGGTGGATGGCGGATGACTTATCACAGGAAGAAATAGCCGAACCGGATTTCATCAAGAAATCTGGGGATTTTTTTTTAGAAGCAGAACCGCGACCGGCGATGAACCAGACGGCGGCGGTTAACGAAGATGAGCCAACGGTATTGGCAGAAACTGAACCGCTTGTCGTTTCCAATACCGAACTTTCGCCGATCGCCAATGATGCCTTCTTCAGTTTTGATGAAGCGACGGCGGAAACGTTGAACATGGCCGAAACCACGGACGCTGCAGAAATCAATGAAACCGCGCCGGAACCACACGTTGAGGTTGCGGTCGTCGATTTTCCGGAGCCAACAATCATTGCTTCCGTTCCAGAACCACCGACGCAGGTGATTGCTGACACCGCTGCAGATGAAAAGTTGGAGTTGATTGATTTTGATGCGATGTCAGCGGCGGCGCCCCACGAAAAACCTGTGGCAACCGCTGCACCCAGCGTTACGGCAGAGCTTACGACGGCGGCGCAGCGCTGGCATGATGATGAAATTGAAAGTCTCAATGCGTCGGTCGCCGTAGCACAACCAAAAGTTGTATCTGAAGCTGTTGCTGAAAACGAATTTGCCACGTCGCCCGTTATCGCAATTCCTGCGGCTGAGCCAGTCGCGTTGACAGGTATAAAATCTGAAAGCAGCACGACGGCATCTCTGGCTTCAAAGCATGTGCCTGAGATCAAGGCTTCGGCTGAGCCTGCGGCTATGGACGCAGACGCACCGCCGGAAGATAATGACAACCGGGCCTCGACTCTACGCGCGCGGGTCGTGGGCTGGTTTAAGCGAACTTTCAATAAATTGCTGGCGTTGATTGGCGCAACAGGTGAAAACGAATGAAGCAGGCGCGTAGCTCTCCCACCAGATTACCGCTATCGACTGATACGATGCGGTTGAATCGCTATTTGGCGCAAAGCGGCCTCGGATCGCGGCGGGAAGTGGAAAAGCTTATCACCCGCGGCGAGGTAAAAATCAACGGCCAGCGCATTCATGATTTGGCAACGCAAGTGGATTTGAGCCGCGATGAAGTGGTGGTGCGGGGTGACACTGTGCGGCCGGTAATGGTGCCGACTTATGTGATGCTGAATAAACCCGCGGGCTATGTCACCACGGCGAAGGATGAAGCCGGGCGGAAAACGGTTTTCAATCTGGTGAATCAGCCGGTGCGGATTTTCCCGGTTGGCCGTTTGGATCAGGAAAGCGAAGGCTTGCTGCTTCTGACGAACGATGGCGAGTTGACGTATCGCTTGACACATCCGCGCTTCAAAGTACCAAAAATTTACCGTGTTCTGCTCAATGAAGTTTTGCGCACTTCGGATGTGCAACGGTTTCGCGACGGGGTGGTGATTGATGAAACGCATCGCGTGCGCGGTGAGTTGAAGTTTCCGAATTTGAAAGAACAACGGCTCTGTGAAGTCACGATTTTTGAAGGGCGCAACCGGCAGGTGCGAAAAATGTTTATAGCGCTCGGTTATCGCGTTAAAGCCTTGCAGCGCATTCAAACCGGGCCGTTGCTGTTGGGAAAATTGCAGCTCGGTTCGTGGCGGTATTTGACGGATAAAGAGATTATGCAATTAAAAACAGTGGTCGGACTTTTGGGCGAAGGATCGCCAGGCAATTGAAATTTGGCAAGGCCGTTGGCACCACCGCGAATGCTGCCAACGCAGACGGGTAGCTTGGGAAGAGAGATTGGACTGAGGTTAAAGGTTGGAAGAGCGATCTGTGCGCGAACGAAGATTAATTATTGCAATTGACGGTCCGGCTGGCTCAGGCAAAAGTACAACCGCGCGATTGGTGGCCAAGCGGCTCGACTACACTTATTTAGATACTGGCGCTTTTTATCGAGCGTTAACGCTCAAAGTTTTGGATGCCGGCATGGCACCGGAAGATACCGGCGCCATTTTACAACTGGCAGAAACGACCCAGATTGAATTACAGCCGCATGAAGATAAAAACCGCATCTGGCTGGACGGCCGCGAGGTCACAAAGATGATTCGCGAGCCACGCGTGACCAACGCGGTGGCGCCGGTTGCGGCGAATCCGCAAGTGCGCGCTATTATGGTGGAAAAACAACGCACCATCGGCCGCAACGGTGGCGTGGTGATGGAAGGTCGCGACATCGGCACCGTGGTTTTTCCCGACGCGGATTTGAAAATTTTTATGCAGGCGTCGTTGGAAGCGCGCGCCCGGCGGCGGCAGGAGGAATTGGCGGCGATGGGCATCACGCGTGATTTCGCGACGCTCAAAGCTGAAATTGCCGAGCGTGATGAGAAGGACACCAGCCGCAAGCACGCGCCGTTGCTGCGCGCGGCAGATGCCGTTTTACTCGATACGACGCAGATGACGATTGACCAACAGGTCGATTTCATTGTGCGCGAACTGGAAAAAAAATTGCGAAGGCCGTAAGCGATTTTACGGCGTTGGCAATCTCTGTGGCGATAATCCCGCGTTTCCTTTTTTAACATTGCAAAAGGAAAGCGCGGGACTCGTGTTCTCGCGCATGCCGCGCGAGGGCTTATAAATAACCCCGTAGGAGGTTTAACTTAACCATGTTTCAACCAGATCAATTAACATCCGCTTCCGCGGAAACCAGCGTGGGTCATACCCCTCAGATTGGAGGTGATGTACTCGCCAAGAAGGCCTCTCTTGCTAACAGTCGTCTTAGCGCCGTAATGGTTGTGAGCCTGGAAGAGGTGACCGAAGCACAGGAATATTCCGATGAAGATCT
>CAYUVM010000271.1:0-6535 GCA_964447935.1 uncultured Cytophagia bacterium
GCCGATGATTTTGAGCGGCTTGATCGTCGATAAAGCCGCCGTCGCATAATTCAACAACTCGTGTTCATACGCGGCGATGTTTTCATAACCGATACTGGCCACATAATCCAGCGCTTTGCCGAGGCCGATGACGCCGGCAATATTCGGCGTACCCGCCTCAAAGCGATGCGGCAGGTCATTGTAAAGCGTTTTTTCGAAGGTAACGGATTTGATCATATCGCCGCCGCCCTGATAGGGCGTCATCTTTTCCAAAAGCGCCTCTTTCGCATACAGCACGCCGACACCGGTCGGGCCAAAAGCTTTGTGGCTGGAAAAAACAAAAAAATCACAGCCCAATTTTTTCACGTCGATTGGACCATGCGGCAATGCCTGCGCGCCATCCACCAACACCGGCACATTGCGATCGTGGGCAGTATCGACGAGGCGCTTGATGGGATTGATCGTGCCCAACGAATTGGAGGTGTGAACGACGGCCACCAATTTCGTTTTCTTATTGAGCAACTTTTCAAATTCTTCGACGATCAACTCGCCGTCGTCGTTGATCGGAATCACGCGCAATTGCGCGCCGGTTTCTTCACACAACATTTGCCACGGCACGATATTCGAATGATGCTCCATCGCTGAGACGATAATCTCGTCTCCGGCCTTGACGTTCTTTCTGCCATAAGAAGCGGCGACCAGATTGATGCCCTCGGTGGCGCCGCGGACAAAAACGATTTCTTTAATCGAATTCGCGTTAAGCGTTTCTTTGACTTGCAGGCGCGTCCCTTCGTAGGCATTGGTCGCGATCTCGCTCAAATAGTAAACCCCGCGATGAATATTGGCATTTTCTGCTTCATAATAATGCTTGAGCGCGTCAATCACAACTTGCGGTTTTTGCGAGGTGGCGGCGCTATCAAGATAGACCAGCGGCTTGCCCCGCACTTTTTGGCGGAGGATGGGAAAATCTTGACGGATTCTCTCGACATCAAAAGCTATCATATATTTTTCCTAACGCGGATCCTGCGAACGGGACAATCAAACAAGTTTAAAAAAACTGGAACTCTTCGGGCAACATCGAACCCGACTAATTTTTCAACTACCACGAAGACACAAAGACACTAAGAAAAGCTTTATAGTATGGCCTTTTGTTTTTTCGTGCCTTCGTGTCTTAGTGGTTAAAAAATTGTTTGTCGGTCAAAGAACTTTCAGAATTTTATTCTGAGTTTTAGTGCGTTAGCAATTAAAGTTATCATTGCTTCTCATTAAAACCCGCATTGACCATCTTATCCAACCGTTCGCGCACCGGTTCGATTTTGATGTGATCCAGCACTTCGCTGGCATAAGCGTGTTGCAGCATTGCATTCGCCTCTTCTGCGCCAATTCCGCGCGAGCGCAAATAAAAGGCGGCGTCTTCATCAAGCTGGCCGATGGCCGCGCCGTGGCTGCACTTTACATCATCCGCAAAAATCTCCAACTGCGGCTTCGCGTCGATGATCGCCTCGTTGCTCAACAGCAGGCATTGATTGGATTGATACGCATTCGTTTTTTGAGCGTCCGGCCGGACCATCACCTTGCCATTGAAAACGCCGTGCGCTTTGTCATCCAAAATGCCCTTGTAATGCTCCTTGCTGTTGCAATGCGGCATGGCGTGATCGATCAACGTGTGATTATCAACGTGCTGTTGGCCGGCGGCCATGTAGAAACCGTACAGATTGCCTTCGCAGTTTTCTGCGTTCAGTCGCAAATGAAAATTGTTGCGCACCAGCGCGCCGCCGAGGTCGATGCTGATGGAAGAATACACGCTGCCCTTGGCTTGCTGCACTTCCCGCGCGGCAATATGAAACGCCTGTCGACTCTCGTCTTGAATCCGCACGTGATCGACAATAGCGTTCTCTTCGACGACCATCTCCGTGACGACGTTATTGAAATAAGCCTGGCCCGAAAGATGGTGATAACTCTCGATGATTTGAACCTGGCTGCCTTCTCCGACGAGAATTAGATTGCGTGGATGCGCGAGAAAAGAACTTTTGCCGGGGTCCGACAGATGCAGCAAATGAATCGGTTCTTCCAAAACAATGTTGCGCGGCACGCGAATAAAAGCACCGTCATCGGCAAAGGCCGTGTTCAACGCCACAAAAGCTTCATCCTCAAAATTCGCGTAATGGCCGAGGTATTTGCCGGTGATTTCGTCGCCGCGCTGCAAAACCTGAGACAAGCTGTCAATCATCAGCCCCTTAACGCTCGACTCGACGTGCGATAATTCTTTGGCAAAGCGGCCATTGACCAACACCAACAGATTTTGCGGCAATCCGGCGAAAGCAAATTCCGCCAGCGCGGCTTTAGATAAATGAACCGGCTCTTGCGCCAGCTTGAATTTATGCCGCAACAACGGTGCAACGTTGGTATATTTCCATTCTTCATGGCGCGGCGTCGGAAAACCCAATTCGGCAAAACGCGAGATCGCCGCGCGGCGGGTTTCGTGAAATGGAATCGTGCCACGGCCGTTTAGTTTGCTTTCAAAAAAATCAAAATTGGAGAGATACCAATTTTTAAGATCGAGACTTTCGTTGCCTGCTTTTTCCATTTGCATATTTTTATGTTTTGACTTGCTATGAATAAAGACCACTCGTCACTCAACATTTCACCGTCTTGCGCTTCCTGCCGATGGCGCCGCGTTTCTGCACTTTCTGAATATATTCCGCGGCGGACGGGACTTTGCACGCGGTGCCGCTCATATCCACCATCACGGTGCCCATTTTCGCTGCGGTCTGCAAAGCCGTGACCGTCAGCGCCTTAACATAACTGCCGACCGAAATTACAAAGTCGTTCATGGCATAGCGCACCCGATTGGGCTGCTGGTGAATCGTCTGCTGCACGCGTTGCAAGAGTTGCTTCAGTTCGGCCAGATCAAGCTCGGCGTCATCCTTGATTGCCACCAAACCGCGGAGCGTTGCCCAACCGGAGGACGCAATGTCTTCTTTTTTAGACTCGATCCACTCCAGCGCGAGCTCGTGTCCATGCAAACTTTCTGCGGCAACCCACGGCACAGTGTATTCACTGATCCCGCTGTTGTTTGCCGTTTCCGCCCAATGGCGAAGATCCTTCTTCGTCATCTTATGGTCGTCGGCGATCAGCCCGGCCAAATACATCGCATCATAAACGCCAGTGTCGTAAAGATCGAGCGCCAACTGGTAATCTTTTTTAATACGTTTTTGGAACTTCTTCAGCTCTTCGATCTTCACACCGAAGATCGGCTCTTTAATGCCGTGGTTGAGCAGCACTTTTTTGTAGCTGTCCAAGCCCAGCGGCTTAAGTTGTTCCAAAATCGCTTTTGCAGTCATGATCTTTCTCCCATCAGCTTTTGCAACAATCCGGCGCTCTCAAAAAGCCAAAATTGGATAGATTCCAATTTTTCATATCGAGATTTTCGTTACCTGCTTTTTTCATTTGAATATTTTCCTGTCTTCATATAGTGCTCACCTTAGTGGAGGGGTGTCGGAGTTAATGAGTTTAGCTTTCTAATGGACTGTGGCTGAACGGCCGAGTTTTGCAGCGGCCCGCTCCAGCCACTCGTTGGATAGCAACCAAGTGGTCAGGAGCTTTCCAGAAGGTCCAAGACCCAATCGACTCTGACGCTTTCCGTGACGGACTTTCCAGCGGTGTTCCTGTCTGTCGGCCGAGCGCCGTGCTTCAACAACAGCAAGATAATCTCTCGCTGCTGCTCTCGCGAAGCGGATGATCCTGTTCCCCCGCGCCCGGTGTTCTGAACCGCCAGATGAAGGGGTGTAGATCCACTCCCGTTCTTGAGGCGTGGGTTTGCCCCGTTTGCAAGGAGTGTCCGCACGGCGACTGCACAGCGCGCACGCACAGCCCGGTGCAACGGGGTGACGCCACTTTTGTCCGCGAAATTTGGATCGGCTCCTGCCTCAATCAAACATTCGACGATGGCCTGTTGAGCCGTGGGATTCCAAGTGTGTGAATCAGGAATGCCGTCGACCGCGTAGTGAAGCGGTTCGGCGCCACGGCGGTTACTCGCACAGACGCTCGCGCCTCTGGCGATGAGCATCTTCACAATCTCTCGCGAATAGGCCGCTGCAGCGATGTGCAAGGCTGTATCGCCAGCGTAGACGTAGTGCTCAACCTCTTTGAAGTAGTAGGCGGTCGAAGCTTGGCGCGAGGCGCCTGTCACCGCAACCTGCTGGGCTAGACCAGGAACTGCATCAAGCAGACGTAATGCCTCCTGCTCGTCGCGTGAAGCAATCGCACGAAGCAGGGTCATCAGCGTGGAGCTTTGCCCGTCATCCCATCTTATGCCCCTGTGCGCCATCTGAACTCTCCGTATTGTATCGATTGCGCTTACTGTCCAACTATGTAGTGCGCGCCAACTCAATCACATGTCGCATAGACAACTCAGTTCGGCGTGAATTTGAGTGTGATAAACTTAGCTCAATCAAAAGTTGTAAAATAATTTTTTCTTCATTCGCCGATACCAAGATCCCGCCAAGCTTCCTCTGCACGTAAAACGCGAAACGGAAGGCCTTTGATTTCGTGATAGAA
Organism: uncultured Cytophagia bacterium; assembly: GCA_964447935.1. GTDB lineage: Bacteria > Zhuqueibacterota > Zhuqueibacteria > Zhuqueibacterales > Zhuqueibacteraceae > Zhuqueibacter. The sequence continues at coordinate 4,540 of CAYUVM010000271.1, forward strand.
ATCACGATTTTCGGAAACGAGCGTCTTGATATTCATCATTTCCAGATGTGCAGCAACGGCAGCATCGCCCAATTTGCAGCCGAGATTGCGATATTTGTCGATCAAGTCCAGCCTCGCTTTTTCCCAGGAAAGCTCAATACGATTGGGATAAAGATGAATCAAATTAAAAAACTTTTCAATTCTTCCGGAGCAAGATTGGCTTTTAATTCCAGGAATATCTGATACGGCGTTTTCACATACAGTTTATTTAAGTCTTGCAACAACTGCTGGCATGCCGGTTGATCTGTTTGATTTCGCAGGCCGAAAATCCAGATATTCGTATCGAAGACAATCCACTCATGGTCGATACTCATGGGCAGCAATCTCCTCCCGGGTCTGCTTCAGCGCCGCTAAAATTTCTTCCGAACTCTGCTGGAGTTTACCTTCTTTAGACAAGCGCGCCCGATACGCCTGTGAGAGAGCCTGTAATTCTTGTTGAAATTGCAATTCTCTGCCCTTCTCTGAAAATTGGTCATCAGGGGTGCGCGCTTTAATCTTCAAAAATAGAACAAAGTCCAGCACTTCCGGCAGAAACGCCGGCGGCAAAGAATTGATTTCCTGTGCAAGGGCTTCCTGATATGTCATGGCTGAATCTCCAACGATTTTTTTCAATTATGCCAGTAACCGCAGCAATGAATCTCATAACGCCCATCTCCGCGCGAGCGCGACCGACGCCAGGGCAGAGACAGCGCCGAGAGGGCCGAGAAAAAGCATCATTCGAATATCCTTGCCGGCCAGAAGCGGAAACGCCGCGGATACCAGAATCCCCCACATCGCAACCCGGCTCAGTGAGAGATCGCTGATAGTCTTCTGTCTCTCAGCGATAGAGAGAAGACCGTCGAAGACAAGCCCGGAAATGAAACCAACCAACCCAACCATCGCACCCAACACGATTGGCTCTTCGCCCGGGTCAATGCTGTCCGGATCAACAACTTCGGTGATCATGCCGACAGCGATCATGACCGCCGCCCACACAATGCCCCAAGTCAGGCCGATACCCAACAGCCCACGCAGACTCCGAAGGATCTTGCTCATCTTGCCTCCAAAATCAAGCCGCAGCCCGCGCCGCGAACTCATCTTTGACCCAGTCGTAGCCATGTTCTTCCAGCTTTAAAGCCAATTCCTTGCCGCCGGACTCGACGATTTTTCCTTTCACAAGAACGTGAACAAAATCCGGAACTATGTAACTCAGCAGCCGCTGGTAGTGCGTTACCACAATCACTGCGTTGTCTTTACTGCTCAATTTATTCACGCCGTTGGCCACCACCCGCAGGGCGTCGATATCGAGGCCCGAATCGGTTTCATCGAGAATCGCCAGTTTGGGGGAGAGCAAGGCCATTTGAAAAATCTCGTTGCGCTTCTTCTCGCCGCCGGAAAAACCGGCGTTAACCGAACGGCTCAAGAGTTTTTCCTCCATGCCAACGAAACGCATTTTCTCTTTCATCAGGGTGAGGAATTCCATCGTGTCCATCTTTTCCTGGCCGCGATGCTCGCGCACGGCATTGAAGGCGGCTTTCAGAAAATTCGCAATGCTCACGCCGGGAATCTCAACGGGGTATTGAAACGCCATGAAAACGCCTTCGCGGGCGCGTTCTTCCGGTTCCAGATCCAAAAGATCTTTGCCAGCGAAAATAACTTCACCGGCATCAACTTCGTAGCCGGCTTTGCCGGAGAGCACATTGGCCAGGGTGCTTTTGCCGGAGCCGTTCGGCCCCATGATCGCATGCACCTCGCCGGCATTCACCTTCAAATCCAGGCCGCGGAGAATCTTTTGCCCCGCAACCGACACTTCCAATCCTTTGATTTCTAACATTTCTTCACCTTCTCTATATGACAAAATAAATTGTAAATTCAAAATACCACTAAGGCACGAAGACACTAAGAAAAGCTTATTGAATTTGTGTTTTCATATTGTAGTGATTAAAATAATCTACATAATCATTCTTTTGATGCCGTT
>CAYUVM010000272.1:0-6496 GCA_964447935.1 uncultured Cytophagia bacterium
TTTAGATTTACCCGGTAAGCCAAATACTTGAACAATAATAGTCCGCCATAGATTGAGATAGGCGGTAGGAAACAACCGGACCGTCGCCGCCAGAAATTTTGCGTCCGCGCCAATGAGCAAGTGTGCTTGCCCGCGGGCCGCAGCGTCTAAAATTTGCCGGGCCGCAGCTTCCGGAGGCGTGCGCGCGCGGGCGGCAAATTTTTGTACGGTAGCGTCTTTCTCTGCCACCGTAACGTAATCGCCGGCCACCCTGGCATTTCGGACAATATTGGTTTTTACGCCGCCGGGATGCACGCTGGTGACTTTGATGTTGGTATCCAGCAATTCCATGCGCACCGCTTCCGTAAAACCGTGAACACCAAACTTCGAGGTGCAATAGGCCGATTCAAACCTGACGCCCCCCAAGCCGAAAATGCTGGACACGTTAACAATATGCCCATCGTTGCACGCCAGCATGTAAGGCAGAAAAGCTTTGGTCATGCGAATGACGCCATAAAGATTGACGTCGAGTAACCACTCAAAATCCGGCAAAGGCGTCGCCGCAAATGGGCCCGCTGCCAGAGCCACTCCGGCGTTGTTAAACAAAAATAGTTTTTGCTCTTGCAACATTGGGGTCACCGCCTCTGCAAAAGCTTGAATCGCAGTTGCGTTTGACACATCCAACTGCCGGATGTGAATATGGTGTCCGTTGGCTCGCGCCAGCATCTGCGTTTCCACCAACCCGCTTTCATTTATATCGGTCGCAATGACCCGGCTGCCACGCGCGACCGCTTGGATGGCGAGATATCGTCCCATGCCTGACGCGGCACCGGTGACAATTGTTATAGAATTTTCAAAAACTTTATTTCGCAATTTTTTTGATACGATAAGTTAACATCAAATAGCATTGTACAATTTTTTAAAGGCTTTATTACATTGTCGCCAAAACTGTTCATGCAACGGCTGTTACACATTGCGTCAGAGTCACTTGACTTTTATGACGCGCTGTGCTATATTAAGGGCCGGAAATTAAATAAAATGAGCAATAAGATAGGCCATCATTCCTAAAAAATCAAGCGAAAATTCGACTTTTGAGCTTAATTTTCAGAATACGCGTTGATTAAAAATATTACGCAATGCGTCAAAAATATCTTGACTTTTATGACGCATTGTGTTATATTTAACCGAGGTTAAAAATGAGCCGGATCATCAAACGCTACGAAAATCGCAAACTGTACGACACGGAAGATCGGCAATACGTTTCGTTTGACGATATTGCGGCGCTCGTGCGGCAAGGCGTGGATGTGCAGGTGGTAGACAATACAACGGGTGACGATATCACCACCCAAACTTTAACGCAGGTGATTTTCGAGGAAGGGAAGAAGGGGCGAAATCCATTGTCTAAAGACATGCTGCACGACATGATTCGCTTCGGCAATACCCTGATCGACGGGGGAATTCAGCAGGTGCGTCACGGATTGAACATGTTGATGCCCAATTCGCTCAATAAACTTTTCGGCGCCACGAATGCGGCCGAGGCAGATAATCTGAAGCAACTCAAAGAGAAAGTGGAATCACTGGAAGCGATCATTAAGGCGTTGGTGAAAGACCGGCTTGCCGAGCCGCCGGAAACCCCCAAGACCAACCGATAGAAAAATCATTTCGCCATCGCGGCGAATTCGTCATTTAATTTTGGAAAGGAGAATCATCATGACCATGGAAAAAGAAACTCTCAATCACACCGCCGAAGAAAAAGGCACGTTGGAGATGTTGCAAGAAGGTGTTTCCAAAACGGCCCGGGAGATTTGGTTGGCGGGCTTGGGCGCATTGGCAACCGTTGACAAAGAAGGCACGAAGCTCTTCAACAGCTTCGTCGCGCGCGGCCGTGAAGTTGCGGAAGCCGAGAAGGTGGCGAAGATGAATGGCGAGCCGGCGCCGACTTTTCTTAGTGAAAAGAAGGATCAGCTTGCCCACGAAGTTTATGTCAAGCTGGAAAATGCTGCCGGCTATGTTCGCCGCAAAATCACTGAAGTTTCCGAAGCGATGCCGGAAACCGCGCACGACGAAATCAAAACGTTGACCGCGAAAGTTGAACAGTTGACGCAAACGGTTGCGGCACTCGTGCAAAAGATGGACGAGGGCGCGAAAGCCAGCGCCAAGAAAGCGGCCTGAGCCGCCCCGTAAAACCGGATGGTGACAGAAAAAGCTGCCGTTGGCCGGCAGCTTTTTCTGTATTTCGAACGCCGTAGATTATTGGAAAGATTTAGGATGATTTTAGCATTCAGGACAGGATGCGTTTTAAAAAATGAATTGTCATTCTGGAAGAATCATTTTTGCTTCCAGCGCTTACTTGCAATCTTTAAAAGATTTTTCGGAATGACTTGGTTATATCACGAGTTTGATTTAACAAAATCATTCACGGATGACGGAAGCAGTCAAGTCGACACCAAGTGCCGCGCCGGATGCCAGTGCGGCGGCCACCGCCCGGCAGCAAAAGGCGAACAGCAAATACAACAAGGAAATGCGCGAGGCGTTGCATCCGTCGTTGTTTCGGCGCAGCGTCGTTTATCGGCTCTGGCTGTTCTACCGCCATCTGCTTGGGCTGATCGTCGGGGGATATATTGCCTACGTTGATAATCTGTTTTCATACAAAAAAAGCGTTTTTCGTTTTGCCGTCGCGCGCGTGACGGTGTTTTTTTTGCGCCCGCTGCTTAAAAAAGAATTGCGCCGCCAGCCCTTTGAAGTACAATTACGCCGGCGATTGGAAATGCTGGGGCCGACCTATGTGAAGCTCGGCCAGATCATGGCCATTCGCGAAGACATTCTGCCGAAGAAAATTACCGAAGAACTGAAACGTCTGCTGGATCGCCTGCCGCAAATTCCCTTTGCCATCATTCAACAAATTATTGAAAAGAGCCTGGAAGCGCGCGTCGAAACATTGTTTTTGCATATCGATCCGGAGCCTATCGGCTCGGCATCGATTGCCCAAACCCATTTGGCAACGACGAAAAAGGGCGAAAAAGTCGTCATCAAAGTGATCAAACCGGGCATTCGGGATGCGATTCTTTCCGATATCAAATTGCTGAAAATTTCCGCCGTGATTTTGGAATGGCTCATTCCGCGTTATCAGCCGCAGATGATCATTCATGAATTCTGCGCGTACACGGAAAAAGAGATCGATCTCACTTATGAAGCCGATCATGCGGAATTGTTTGCCGTCAATTTTGTCGACCAGCCCGACGTGGTTTTTCCGCGAATTTACCGTCATTTAAGCTCGCAGGATGTTCTGTGCATGGAATTTTTTGACGGGCTGAAGCCGAACGATCCGAAAATTTTGAAATATAATCCGGGGGATTTGCAAAAAATTATCGACCTCGGCGCCGGCGCGATTATCAAGATGCTGTTTGCCGACGGTTTTTTTCATGCGGATTTGCACGCGGGAAATTTGATCGTGCTGCCCGGCCCGAAAATGGGCTTCATCGATGTCGGCATGGTGGGGCGCTTCGATGAAAAGATGACGCTGAATATGTTGTATTATTTTTATGCGTTGGTCAACGGCGATATCGACAGTTCCGTGCAATATCTGATGGGGATGGCCCGCCTCGGCAAGCGCGGCGACCCCAAAGGGTTTCAACGTTCGGTGGCGGATTTGTTTCGCCGTTATTTGTTGCGCGCCGCAGACGGCAGTTTGAGTCTGGCGCTGCTCATCATGCAGTCGATCACGATTGGCGGCAAGTATCACGTTTTCTTTCCGGTGGAAATGACGTTGATGATCAAAGCGCTGGTGACGTTCGAAGGCGTTGGCCTGTTGCTCGATCCGAATCTTGATATTCCCGCGCTATCGCGCAAACATATTAGCAGTATTTATGCCGAGCATTACAGTCCGAAAAAGTTGTTCAAGCAATTGATGCGCGGCGTGCCGGAGCTGGTGGATATTATGACGCGTCTGCCAGAGTTCGCTTCGGCGAGCACGCGTTATCTGCAGCAAGTTTTTAATGCGCCGGCGCCGGAAAATCCCCTGGCCGGCTTGCGCAGTGCGCTCATGGCCGGCGCCTGTATTATTGGCGGCGTTATCGCATTTGTTTACGGCGCGCCAATGTTCCTGTGGATGGGATTGTTTGTCTCAAGCGTTATTTTCTTTTTCTTTGGAAAGTAGTTTTACACTTTTGCCTGGGTTCGTATTTTTAACGGGGATTTTACCTACAGATGACACCGCAATGACACTGCATTGCGTTTCTTTGTGTAATTTGGAAGGCATATTAAGTGAGCCGGTTTCTATATTTTCAATAGGAGAGTATGAATATGTTGAACCTCCTCAGAGGTCTCGCTTTCTTATTTCTCGGCCTGCAGGCCTGTAGTTCCGGTTACGAGCGCAACGTCACTGAGCGGGAAGTGCCGCCGGCGGTGTTGCAAGCATTCAAAGCCGCCTATCCCAACGCCGAAGTGCGCGGTTACGCTGAAGAAGCCGAAGGCGGGCAAAAACTTTATGAAATTTCTTTTACGCATAAAGGCAAGCGTATCGACATCGCTTATGCCAGCGACGGCAAACTACTCGAATTGGAAGAAACCCTCGATCTCGCCGATCTGCCGCAAGCCGCTCACGACGAAATTAAAAACACGTTCAAAGACGCCACCATTAAGCGCGACGAGCGCATCGTCAAAGGCGAACGCACTGGCTACGAAGCAAAGCTTGACGTGCCGGAAAACGGTGCGGTCAAAAGATATGAGTTAGTCTTCGATCAGGACGGCAAGCTGCTGAAGAAGAAAGTTGAACAGGGAGAAGACGAAGAATGAAAATTTTTCATGAGTTGACGGCAATTTTATGAAAACATGAGGCCTGAAGCCAAATGACGTAGATTGTTGGTATAGATTGTTCTTCATTCGTTCGAGAAACAGCGGAGCGACAATCTTCAGTCTCTTGTTCCATACCAAACGGCAATTGCCAGAGTTAATGAAAATATGAAAAAAGCCGCGCTAGTTCTGCTCATGCTGTTGCTCTCCTCCTGCGCGCACTCCCCGCATAACCGCGCGTATGTTTCCAAATCACTCGCGGAGCGCACAGACCATGATATCAGTGCGATAACCCAATCGGAAGTTTTCAAATTACCTGAAAAGATTTCGCTTACCGATGGCCTCGCCGAAGACGAGGCCGTCGCAATTGCGCTGTGGAATAACGCGCAATTCCAAGCCGACTTGACCGAACTCGGTTTCGCCCGCGCGGATTTGATCGAAGCTGGGTTATTGCGCAATCCGATGCTATCGCTGCTTCTTCCCCTTGGGCCGAAGCAGCTTGAAGCGACATTGAGCTTGCCCATCGATTTATTGTGGCAGCGGCCAAAGCGCGTCGCTGCCGCTAAACTTGACGCCGAGCGGGTCGCGGAAAATTTGATACAGCATGGCCTCGATCTCGCCCGCGACGTGATGATCGCGCACGCCGATCTGGCGTTGACCGATGAACGAAAAAACCTCGCCGAGGAAAATGCGCGTGTGCAGCAGGAGGTCGCGAATATCACCGCTGCGCGCTTGCGTGCCGGTGACATCAGCGAATTGGAAGTATCCGCCGCGCGCCTCGAAGCGTTGCGTGCACAGGAAATTTTCGTACGTCGAACGCATGAAGCCGATAACGCAAAAGCGCGATTTATGACTTTACTTGGATTTGGCCTTCGCGATACAACCTTCACGCTTGTACCCACGACGGAAAGTGAATTGCCCGCGCGCCCGTTTGTGGAGTTGACCAATGCTGCATTGGCCTCGCGTCCGGATTTACGCGCGGCGGAACTGGCTATCGAAGCGGCGGGCAAACGCCTCGGTTGGGAACGCACGAAAATTTTAACGCTCACCGGCGTGCTCGACGCCAACGGCGCGGGCAAAGAAGGTTTTGAAATGGGGCCCGGCGCGCAGATTGAACTTCCGCTGTTCAACTGGAATAACGGCAAAACCGCGCGGGCGCAGGTGCAAATTGAACAGGCGGCGCGGCAATATCTCGCGGTGAAACATCGCATCGCGTTGGAAGTGAAAACGGCGTACACGGATTATCTTGCTGCGCAACGAGCGCTCGCGTTGTGTCGCGGTCAGTGGGTGCCCGCTGCCACTGAAGCCGCCAACCACGCGCAAAAGGCTTATTCCGCTGGCGAAGTCTCATACCTCTTCGTGCTTGAAAGCAACCGCCAACTTCTCGACGGGCGTCTACGCGAAGCCGAAGCCGCAGCAGATTTGCAGCGCGCCGAAGCGCGGTTGAATTACAGCGTGGGATTTTATAAGGCAAAATAATTTCTGGCAAAATTGTGCAACAAGTATTTTAAAATTCGATTCTGCGGACGAAAAATCGCGTGAGAAGATTATGAGTTCAAATTTCAATAAACGTTTTTCGCTTTTAGTATTGTTCGCGTTTTTTACTGGTGTTTGGAATTGCGCGCGTGACAACCGACCTTCGTCCAATGCCGCGCCGCCCGCAAAAGTCGCCAACGGGGTAAAAGAATCCGATCTCGCAACGGTGACGCTTTCACCGGAAGCGGAA
>CAYUVM010000273.1:0-6475 GCA_964447935.1 uncultured Cytophagia bacterium
ATTCGTGATGATCTCTCCAAAAGCTTCCGGGTGGTGCAAGCGCTCCGACATCAAACTTTTTTTCAATAAACTATTTTCATCCCGCATCTCCTGAAGCTGCATCGCATACCGGATGGTGGTGACCAAACGCGCATCATCAACCGGCTTGACGATGTACTCAAACGCGCCCGCCTTCATGCACTCCACAGCGGTCTCGACTTCATTGACCGCCGTCAATACGATGAGAGGAATTTCCGGATACGCTTCGACGATTTTCGGTAGCAGCTCCTTTCCGGATAAATGGGGCATGTACAAATCCAGCACGACGGCGGCGTATTGGGCCTGCGCCAATAACGCCATGGCCTGCCGGCTATCTTGGCACTTGACAATGTGCTGCAGCCCGGCGGCGTTCAGCGTGATCTCCGCGCTGAATAAAAATTGTTCCTCATCATCGATGAGAAGAATCGCGTGTTCGGGATAAGTGGCGAGATTCATTTGTTTTCAAATTTGCAATGCGGCGCCAATCAATGTTTCGCCGCAGGAAAAGTCACCAACGCTGTTGTGCCTTTGCCGCGCTGCGAAGTTAATGCCAGATCGCCGCCGTGTTCCTTGACAATCCGGTATGAAATTGAAAGCCCCAAACCCGTGCCGCCGCTATCGCGCTTGGTTGTGAAAAAGGGATCGAAGATATGCTTCAACTCCGGTTCAGCTAAGCCAACGCCTTCGTCGAGCACACGCACGCACACGTTGCGGTTCTCGGAATCAAAAGCCGTTGTAATGAATAGCTTCGCCTCTTTATGCGGCAGCGCTTGGCAGGAATTGGTAATTAAATTAATCAGCACCTGCTCGAGCTGTTGAAAATTGCCGAGAATTTTGGGAATCCCGGGATCAAGATCCGCGCGGAAATTTTCCGTGGATTTTTTGATGAGTATTTGCATGAGAGTAATTGCGGCTTCGGCCACCTCGTTGAGATCGATCAGATTTTTCCGCCCTCCCCGTTCCTCACGGGCAAAGTCCTTCAAGCTTTGCACGATTTTTTGAATGCGCTTGGAACCATCGATCAGGCCGTCAAACAATTGTGTGATCTTGTCGTAGGCCCGCGCATAAGACAGGCCGCCGAGAATAAAATCGCCGTTGCGCGACGCATATTCATCAAGAATCGGTTTGACCTCGCGCCAGCCCCGCGACAAAAATTTTGCATTCTGCAGTATATTCTTGTTGGGATTGTTGATCTCGTGCGCAACGCCGGCCACCAGCGTGCCGAGACTTGCCAGTTTATCCGCTTGCATGAGCTGCTGCCGCTGAATTTCGTTGAGTTCCTCGGCCTTCTTGCGCTCGGTAAAATCACTCACCAAGCCGTCATACGAAACAACTTTGCCATTGGCCTCTTTCCGCAAGACCACAGTATTGCGCACCCAACGCACGGCGCCGTCTTTGTGAATAATGCGATGTTTGAGTGTGGGCACAGCTTCACCACGCAGCGCGCGGCTCGCCCGCTCGATCACGGTTTTACGGTCGTCTTCGTGTACCATGCGATACCACAGTTCTTTGTCGACCGCAAATTCTTCGGGAGCATAACCGGTAACGGCGACGCAGCCCGGCCCGTGGGTGGTCTCAACGGCATGTTCGTTTTCCACGCGCACCGTATAAATATAATCCGTCACCGAGCTGATCAGTCTTTTGTAGCGCTGCTCGCTCTCGCGCAACGCTTCCTCGGCGCTTTTGCGAACGCTGATGTTGGTGATCAAGCCGTCGTAGGAAAGCAAACGGCCATGCTCATCCCGATTCAAGACAATTGTGTTTTTGACCCAGCGCACCGAGCCGTCCCGATGAATGATCCGGTGTTCGAGCGGTGATTGCTCCTCGCCGGCGAGCGCGTTTACGGCTTGCTTTTTCACGGCGTCCCGATCTTCGGCGTGAACCATGCGAAACCATAAATCCGGGTCAACGCGAAAATCTTCGGACGTGTAGCCGGTAATTTCCGCACAGCCTTCGTCATGATAAGTTTCCACGGCCTCGCCATTGGCGACCCCCACCGTATAAATATAGCCCTTAATTGCCTTAATCAGCTTTTGCATGCGCGGCGCCGAAATAACTTTGTCAGACATATTGTCGAGACTCGCGGGTTTGGGGAATCTTTGTTTTCTTTTCTGCCCTCATTTAAAATATATTCCTAATTTCAAAAATCAAGCGAGAAATGACCGGGCTTGACACGAAGCTTGCGTTTGAGTATATTGACCCAAAGTCATTCATTAAACTATTTGGAAAATTTCTATGCGTCTTACAATTGTGCTTCCTCATTCGCCGCATGACGATTTCGATAAAACTTTACGGCAGTTCATTGACTCGCCTCTTGTGCAAAAGATTTTCGTCGTCAACAACGGTAGTTACTCGGCTTCACACGCGAAATGTGAAGCATTACAGGGCGCCTCTCTCGCCGGCGGAAATTTAATCAATCACCTCATCACCCAACTCGATAGTGACTACCTGTTATTTATCAACCAAGCGCAGGAGATTACTCTCGGCCAGGCGGCGTTGGAGCGAATGATCGCGATTGCCGAACAAACCGGCGCAGGTTTGACCTATGCGGATTTTTATGAAGTGAAAAATGGCGCACGCGCTGAGCATCCGGTGGGCGATTATCAATTCGGCAGCATTCGCGATAATTTTGATTTCGGCGCGATGCTGCTGTTTTCCACGGCTGCCACTCGGGACGCCGTTCAGAAATTCGGCCCTTGTCCTGAGGTGCAATGGGCCGGTTGCTATGATCTGCGGCTCAAAGTTTCAATTAATCATCCGGTGTTTCACATTCAGGAATTTCTTTATACCAAAACCGAAACAGATGCGCGTAAAAGCGGTGAGAAGCAGTTTGATTACGTTGACCCGCGCCATCAAGCCGTTCAAAAAGAGATGGAGCTGGTGGCGACGCAGCATCTCAAAAACCTCGGCGCGTATTTGCCGCCCAATTTCAAAACAGTTCCTGCCGTCACGACGAATTTTCCCGTCGAAGCAAGCGTGATTATTCCGGTGCGCAACCGGGTTAAAACGATTTCTGAAGCCGTGCAGAGTGTTTTGCAACAGCAAACGAATTTTTCTTTTAATATTATCGTCGCCGATAATCACTCAACCGATGGAACAACGGCGGCGCTGGCTCGACTTGCGCAAAAAGATCAGCGGGTCAAACCTCTTGTTCCGGCGCGGCATGATCTCGGCATCGGCGGGTGCTGGAACGAAGCGTTGCTTTCTGCGCATTGCGGCAAATATGCGGTCCAACTGGATTCGGATGATTTGTATTCCGATGGCCACACCCTGCAAAAAATTGTGGATGAATTTCGGCGCGGCGATTATGCGATGGTGATCGGTTCGTATAAATTGGTGAATGTTGATTTGCAGGAAATTCCCCCGGGCGTGATCGATCATCGCGAATGGACGCCGGACAATGGCCGCAACAATGCGCTGCGCATCAACGGCCTCGGCGCGCCGCGCGCGTTTCGCACCGATTTGGTGCGGCAATTTTTGTTGCCGAATGTGAGCTACGGCGAGGATTACGCGATTGCTTTGCGGCTTTCGCGGGAATATCAAATCGGCAGTATCTACGAGCCGGTTTATCTCCGCCGCCGCTGGGAGGGCAACACCGACGCGGCGTTGCCGATTGATAAAAATAATCGCAACGATCTTTACAAAGATCGTATTCGCACCATTGAAATCATGGCGCGGCTACGGCTAAAATAGTAGATATGCAAAATTGGTTTTCACCGCCGCACTTCGACGACCCGTTGTGCCGTAACCCAATTCGTCAACGGGACTACCGGAGTTAAAGCGCGCGTGCCTAAAAAGGCGTTCGCCAAAAGCTGTTGGAACGGATCATCTGGCAAATCACGGGTTTCCGCGCCGCGCACCGGCGGCTGGGTGAGAAAGCGAAAATCCACCGGGCGCGTCGTTGCAAAAACTTTCAGAATATCTTTGATTGAGTTTTGCCCAGCGGCCAAAGTGGCTTCAAAGGTTTTGCTCAGTTTTGCGCCAGCGGGTAACAATTCCGAAGCGCCGGGAGGGTAAGGATGAATCACCGACACACTGCCGTCGGTGGAAAGATCGACGAGCGCCACATACAAACTTTCCGGCGAAGTGTTTTCGATGGTGCATTCAATTTGTTCGCCGATTTTTAAAACCGCCTCAGCCTGCCCGATGCTGGCAAAAGGCGCGCGCGTTTGGCCGCCGCGTTTGGCAGTGACCGTCAGCTTGACGCCAAGGGTCGGCGTGGGGTTAATAATAGAAAGCACATTAAACCATTGCGCCCATTGGCGAATTTGCTTTGCAACTTTCTGCTTCAGTTCCGGATCGTCGAGGGGAACCCGGGATAAAATTCCAGTCGCGTCGCCGCCTTCAATAACGATTTCATTTCCAGTTTGGCGAACCAGCAAATGATAGCCGGATTCTTGCGCCGTGGTTTCGATAAATGGCGATTGCCCCATTTCGGTTTTGAGGGCAGTGAGTTTTGACGAGGCCGCCAAATTTTTATAATAAACGCGCAATTTGAGCGCGCCATATTGCCGTTGCCGTTCCACGGCCCGCGAAAAATTGGGGATGGTGCGGCCCGACTTAAAAATGCCAACCGCCGAATCCGGGTTCACCGTGGTTAATTCAATGGTGGCAATCGGCGTTTCCGGCGGCGAAAATTTTTTCGCACCCGGCGGATAAATATCAAACCGCGAACCGGCCGTCAATCCATAAATCAAGCCGCCATTCAGAACAACGTTTTTCGTGCCTCGCGGCGAAGCGAGCAAATAAGGCTGTGGCAGGCGTGACGAATCGCCAAACACGTAATAATCCGCCCGTGCCCCTTCAAGTTGTGGATGTTGACTCCGATACCGTTCATTAACTTCTCCCATCACATTATCCATCACATCGCGATACGTAGCGGCCGAACCGGCGCTGCGCAATTTTTGAGTCAAAAAATAGCTCAACGCACCGCGCTCGATATTATTGGCCGCGAGATGCTCAAACGAGCTTTCATTCGAGCGGCAACCCGAAATTAGAACATACTCCAACCCGTCCAGCCGCAAATCGCTGGCGCCTTCAATGCCACGTGTCCGCGGCGCATTCGCGGGCGGCGGGGGCGGCGTCCGTTCGTCCGCTGGAATTTTTTTTGCCTGCCCGGCGCCGCGTACTGCTGAGCCGGAGTGGCAACTATCGAAAATAAACGTCACCTTTTTGGTTTTCTGGGAAAGCTGCCGCAGCAATTCATTCAGTTCGTCATCACTGATGTCGAACACCTTTCCCTCACGGTCGCGAGTGTCATGCGGCACAATCGTTTCATCGTAGCCGTCGGCTTCGTCGCCGGAAACATCTTTCATCTGCGAGCCGTGGCCGCTGAAATAAAAAATGACCACGTCGTTGGCCTGCGCGTTCGCGATCAAATGCTTTTTGAAGGCGTCGATAATGGCCGCATGGGTGGCGCGCGCATCGGTCAGCACTTGAATGTGATCAGGAGGAAAATCATACGTGCCGAGCAAAAGTGATTTCATATCCTCGACATCGTTCACACATCCGGCGAGATTCGAAAAGTCCGGGCGGGCACCGGAGTTACGATAAATATTGATGCCAACCAACAGCGCCCATTTGCTGGGTGGCCGCGCCGTGGTTGCCGTTGCTAACGACGCATTCGTGGTGGTGGTGTTCTCTTCGTTTTCCGTTTTCCCGCCGCAAAACCAAAATATGGAAAGCGCGAGTAGTGTCGCAATATGAAAAGATTTTTGGATGAGTTGATTCATGATTGAACTCCCGATATAAATTTCCACACCGACAAGCGGGAATTAGTTGACCACATTGTTGTAGCGCAGCGGATAATAATTTTTAAATCGCGACCACGTGCTCCAATCATTGCGAATGACGCGCCCGGCGCCGCCGGAAGCCTCATAAACAATCGGGTTGCCATCCGGACGATAACCGGCGAAGAGCACGACGTGATCGCCGGGCTTGTTGAGCGCGTCGCCGGGTTTCATTTCGGTGTACCAGTTGTATTTTGGCCGGCCGGCGATGTCACGAATGTTGCGCGTCGAAAAATCATGTGTCGTGCGCTGCCCCCAACAATACGAAACATAACCCGAGCAATCGATGCCGGCCGTGCAGTTGGTGATGCCATGCCGGCTGTGCGAACCGGCGGCCAGACCGCGCGCCAGTTTTTGCTCAAACACCTCCGGCGTATCCATGCCGCCCCAGTCGTAGGCGATGCCGGTGACGGTTTGGTTGGCGTTCCAATCGCTAACATAAGGCGATGCCGTGACACAGGGCGCGCGGCGATTGGCCTCGCGGCAAACCCATTGATATTCCGCCAGCCGTTGCGCGGTCGCGATGATTTGTTCGCGCGTTAAAACCGGCAACGCCGCCGAGTTGGTTGCAGCGCGTTTGCTGGGCAGAAACAGCAGCGCGGCCAATAAACTGAAAAGAAAAAGTCTTTGCATTTTGCCTCCGGTGACGGGCGAAGAATTATTGAAAA
>CAYUVM010000274.1:0-6472 GCA_964447935.1 uncultured Cytophagia bacterium
GAAACGTGATGTCTTCGGGCGCTTCGTCCACTTTAGCTTTGGCATTGCCAAACGTTAATCCGGCTCGGGCAATGCGGTCAATTTTCCCGGATTGGGCAAAACTGAACACGCCTTCGAGCATGTGCACGAAACCTTGCGCGCCAGCATCGACCACGCCGGCTTTCGCCAGCGCTTTTAATTTGCGCGGCGTATCTTGCAGCGATTGCGTCGCCGCGCGCAACGAATCTGCAATCAACGTGCGAAAATCCATGTTCTTTTGCCAGTTGGCATGAATCGCCTGCGCCCAATCGCGAATCACGGTGAGAATGGTGCCTTCCTTCGGCTCGGCAATCGCCTCGGCGGCGTTGGTCGAAGCGCTTTGTACGGCGGCGGCGAAATCTTCCAGCGTCGCCCGGCCACGCCCGTGAAAACCTTCGGCCAACCCCTGGAAGAACTGCGCTAAAATTGCGCCGGAGTTGCCGCGCGCCCCCATCAGCGCCGAGTCGGCGACCGCCCGGCTCATGCCATGCACTGAAATCTCCTTGCACAACAATGCGCCTTCGGCAACGCTACGCATGGTAAGTGCCATATTGGTGCCGGTATCGGAATCCGCTACCGGAAAAACATTGATATTGTTCAGGTGCTCCTGCATCTGAATCACGCGTTGCGCGCCGGAAATAACCGCGCGCTTGAGTTGCAAACCGCTCAAATGGGTGATGGGCATGCAGCGCTTAACCTTTCGCGAAAACCATGGTCGTGAATCGCGTCCGTGCTACTCTCTTTCGTCCATTCTGTGTGAAAATAAAAAGCGCAACTTCCCCGTTGCGTTCTGATTTATCAACTCCGTGCTTGTTTACAATCTAAATGTACTCGTGTGGGCGGGAAAAGTCAAGCAAAAAAGGAACGGGGTGCGGGCCGGTCAAATATTTTTTTACTTTACAGACTCGCCTCTCCAATTCAAGCGACAAAAGCAATACATTGGTTACCGCTCACAACTCTGGATGCCGAATAATTTGTTAATTCCGCAGCGTTTGGTAATAAGATTCTGCGCGATCGAGCCCAGGGCAATAAGACCGATGAATATGGCCACCCAACCTGAAACGCTATTTGCCAGCAACATCATGCTGAAAGCGGTGATAATTAACATGACACCGGCAAAATGCGTCCTTTGCGAAAAAACCAAACCGGCCATGAGCAATATCGTGCCGCTCATGCTCGCGAGCAAACTGAAAATCTTCAACATTCCAGCAGTCAAGTGTAATGGCGGGGCGATGGCAATGGTTAGAAAAAGAATGATCGCCGCGGCGAAATAACGCGTTGGCAAATCGCCGCCGACCGTGCCGACATTGACCGGGATGTTGAAGCGGTCCTGCAAAACAGCTAATGGGTTGTTCGGTTCCATACTTCGCCTCTATTCATTTAAAAATGGATCAAAATTTGGATGTACAACTTTAACCCAAGCCTTCTGCACTCAATCGCCCTCATCTGCTGGCTTTGATTTTTTATCCAAATCAACGGGGCTTTTCAAACCTTTGAGCGAGCGAAACGACACTTCAATAATCACGGTCGAGCCGTTTTGCTGAATCGCGTCAATGAGTGCGGCTGGTGTCGCTTCTTTCGGCAAGCGCCCAACGTATTCCAACGTGCTGCGGCCCGGCGTTTCGGAGGAAATATTGGCGAGCTGCCATTTCCCGCCGTATGTATCCAGCGCTTTATCAACTTGTTCGATGGCCGCATATGCGTCGCGGGATTCGATGATCAGAGCCGCGTTGGGCTTCTTTTTGCCCTTCTCCTCATCGCGGTGCATCTGCGCCCATTGCATCAGCCGCACCTGTTGCTCCAACTCGCGTTCGAGATGCTGCAGGGCCCCGCCGGAAGTTTGCGCGTAAAGCTTTTGCACTTCTTTTTTGCCCGGCGCTTTCGCAATGGTGCGCAACGACGCGCCGAATCTGTATTTCCACAAGACAAACATCGTCAGGCTCATAATCACCGACAGCCACACCGTGATGTGATAAACGCGCGTGCCGCAGCCCATGCCGATAGCAACGGCGATAAAAATATAAATGGCGTCTTTCGTATCTTGCAGCGAGTTGCGAAAACGCACGGCGGCCACCACGCCGGCCAGGGCAAAGGCGCGCGCCGTCACGTCGCTAACCACCACCATGACGCCAGTGACGACCATCGCGAGCACGACGACGGTTTGCGCCAGCGAAGGATCGAAATTATCTTCATTGGCCGTTAACGTGTAAACCCAGGCAATCGGCAAGGTGAAAATAAAGGAGAGCAATAGTGAAAAAAAGGTGTACACCAAATCATCAAAACCCATCGAAAAAGTGAAGGCTTCGTCGATGATGGTTTTAATTTTCGCGAATTGCTGTAGATCATAATTGGCGCCTAATTCGCGCAATAAAAAACTGGTTTGAATAATGAAAAAAAAGAGCAGCGCATAATAAGCCACCAGACGGCCTGGATGCGCCTGCGGGCCATTTGGCGTTTGCTCTTTGCGTTCCGGTTCGCTCATTTCCTCCTCCGTGATTTTGCTTTTTAAGCTAAAACATTTCCTTTCTAAAGTCAACTCCATTTTTGCCGGCGGGTATTTCAAAATAAAAAAGCCGGCTTTCGCATAACAAAGCTGGCTTTAAAAATCTGGCAAATCTCTCGGTCAAATTCAAGTGTCGAGCATAGCAATTGCGCCGCGAAAGCTTTGCCCGCCCGTTCTTCACGGCGGCGTCGCGACGATCCGGAAACCCAAATTATTGCTGCGAAACGTTGGCGGGGCGCTGCGGCGATACGCGATGCGGAGTTTCGACGGGGTATCGCTCCACGAGCCGCCGCGAATCACTTTTTCCGTGCCCCGTGCCGGCCCGCCGGGGCGATCCCAAACCTGTTTCTGGTAATAATCACTCTCATACCAATCGTTGCACCATTCCGCAATATTGCCGGTCATGTCAAAGATCCCGAGTTTATTTTCGCCAAATTTTTCCACCGGCGCCGTAAACGCGTAATTATCATTATAAGCGCGCCAGATCACCGGCCAATCCGGAAAAACTCTTTTCAAGGCTTCGTCGCCGACATTGCCGCCGCGGGCCGGCAGCGGCGCGCCGTTTCCCCAACTATATTTGATTGTGTTGTTGCCGCCTCGCGCCGCCAGCTCCCATTCGGCCTCAGTGGGCAAGCGATATTTATACGGGCCTTTGAGCGACAACCAGGCGCAATACATAATCGCATCCTGCCACGACACCCCGACCACCGGATGATCAAGATTGTAAAGCGCCGGGCCTAATTTTTTATAAAATGCATCGGACCCGGTTTGATAATGATATTTGCTGTTTGGATTCATCCATTCCGGAAAATTTCCTCCGGTGTTTTTAACGAACGCAAGATACTCGCGGTTGGTCACCTCATGGGCGCCGATGAAAAAATTATCCACGCGCACCAGATGCGCCGGTTTCTCATTCGCATTGCCGTCGCCAAAAAGATCGCCGCGTTTGAACTCCGCGCTCTTGATCAAAACCATGCCGGCGGGGGGCGTCGGCAAAATTTTCGGCGCCAGCGGTTTAGCTTCCGTTCGGGCCGGCAGCGTCGCCGTCGCGCGGGAATTATTATTAGCGGTGAATTTCTTCGGCTTTGGAGGTGTGAGGCGTTCCGTGTTGTTGCGGCGGTTTTCAATTTTTTTGTTATTTTCCGCGGCCGCACGCGAGTCAGCTTTCGTTGCCTCTGGCTTTGTTGCGTCGGGCAGGACAGTGGATTTTTGTGCCGCTTCATTTTTTAACAATGCCGCGGGTGGCGGCGGTGTAGTCGAATTAACTGCCGGCGCCAATGGCACGCTGGTTTCCGTTGGTCGTGCGGGCGCTGGGGTTGCAGATGCAGGCTTGCGTTGTGAGGCAGCGCGTAAATGAGCTTCAGGTGTTTTCCACAGTACGGGCAGGTTTTGAATCTGCAACGTGAGTTCTTGCCAGCCGGCCATAAAATATTTTCGCGTGCTGGCAAACTCCGGCACTTTCCACATCGCCAGCGCCGCCCCAATTAAACTTAAAAACACCATTACCACCAAATAACGCGAGCCCCGGCGCTTCGGTTTTTGCCGATCTTTATTATCGATGCTCGGCGGTGTGGCGAGTTTGTCTCTCTTCGCCGCAAGTTTAGGCGCGGGTCCGGCTTTGCCAGCCGCGTTATTGGCCGGCGTAGTTTTTTCGTTAAACGTGATGTTGTTGGGGGTAAACTTTTTTGAATTTTCCGCCCCGGTACTTGCAGATGAAACCACCCCTGCCGAAGTCGGCGGTGTGCGCTGGCCGCGGCGCAAATCATTCAGCCATTTATTCACTTCCGTGGCGTGACGAGGGCGGTCATTCGGATCTTTCGCCAGCAACCATTGCACGAGGTCGGCCAAATGGCCGTTCACCTGCTTCACTTTGCTATCGAGTCGCGGCGGCATTTTATGCAAAATCGCCGCGCGCAGCTCGGTCTCATTATGCGCATTAAACGGCAGGCGGCCAGAGAGGCATTCATAAAAAATAATCCCCAAGCCGTAGAGATCAGTCCGATGATCAACGGCCTGCCCGAGATACTGCTCGGGCGAGCAATAAACCGGCGAGCCGATACGCGCTTGATAACGCGTCAATCGCGCATCCGCTTCCAAAATTTTGGCAACGCCGAAATCCACCAACTTCACCCGTTCCCCGCCCTTGCCGTCGGGAATCAACATGATGTTGTCCGGTTTGAGATCGCGATGGATGACGTTGTTCTCGTGCATGCAATGCAGTGCCTCGCCGATTTGCAAACCCAATTCGATCATCTGCGCCGACGCCAGCACGCTTTTTTTCTTCAGCAATTCTCCGAGTGACATGCCCTCGAGAAATTCCATCACCAGATAAAGCATGCCATCAGGCGTCTCACCGAAATCGTAAACCGTCACGACATTCGGATGCTTGATGCGTGCCGCAACTCGCGCCTCCTGATAAAAACGTTCGCGAAACTCCGGATTGGTTAACACCTCCGGACGGACGAATTTGATGGCAACAAAATCATCGATGAACAAACGGCGCGCGCGAAAAACGCTGCCCATCCCGCCTTCGCCCAATTTGTCTTCCAAGCGGTATTTTTTGTCAATCACCATACCGAGATTGGGTTGCGGCAGATCGAAATTGCCCGGCGGCGCGGCCGGCATCAAACAAACATGCGTCAATCCAGTGCCGTACGGCGAGTTGCAATATGTGCAAGTTTTAATCGTGGTTTTCACGATCACTCAATTCTTTCCAATCCCAAGACTCAAGCCGGTTTGCAAAGTTAAATAATGAATAGCCGGCCCATCATCCAGAAAAATATCGTATTCAACACTTGATTTCAACCATACGATCGGTCCCAGCGGCAGGAAATGCGCGACGTTCGTTGCCACGCCCAAACGACGCTCGGCCGCGGTAATCGACTGGCGGCTATCTTTTACCGTCACCTGCGGCATCAGCAAACCCACGCCAAGTCCAACGTGAAATTGCCGGTAAACGCGGCTGTCAAGGGCCGCACTCAACTTCATGAGCGAGGCCGAGGCTTTCTTGCCATACTTCAGCAAGTTCGCTTCCACACTGCCTTTTACATTCAGCGGCAGATAATCATAATTTAGATTGACGGACAAGCGATTGGATAATGGCAGCGTGCAATAAGCCTGCAACCCGACACTGGTGGTATAAGCCTGGGTCATATCGACCGACCGCGTTTTGTCGTCGGAGGTTTTGAATTGCACCCAAAAATTCAATCCCAAAGATTGCGAAGAGCTTTTAATCGGTTGCGCCAAACCGGTGGTCAGGCCGAAAATAACTTTCTTGGTGCGGAACGACAACGTCGCCGCGTCATTCAACTCGACTGGTTCGATTTTATTGGCCGACAGTTCAGTTTTTTTGACACTCGCCGGCAGGGGAAGCTTTTTCTCCGGCACGAGTGGCGTTTCGCGTGGCCGAAACTCCAAAACATCGCCCGGTTGAATTGTGGCGCTTTCCGACTGCGACAGCGTCTTCACTCCCGCTACCTTGGGTTTTACCACCACCACTTCCACGCGCCCAATCCAATACACAAAATCGCCGGAATAGCGATTGACATCAAAAACATCGCCAAGATGCAACCCGGCGTCTTCGCCTTTGTCAATGATGCCGGTGTTTTTTTCGAATTGCAAAACTTTAATCACCGCTTGTGCCGGCAGCACCGCAGGCAACAGCAGTATCGTCAAAGCGGCCAGTTTAAACATCCAATTCATAAATTCCGAGAGGTATTGGTGGTGAAAATTTTTCGTAATCGTTACAGATGATTTAATTTAACCATGCTGTGCAAAGCTCAGCCCACCTTCTTGAGGTCGGCACGCAAGCTCAATTAACAAGCAAAAAATTTGCCAGGCGCATTTATCCTCTTCAAAACCAGCGCCGTTTTTGCGGTTTTTTGAACTTAAAAATTAAATTTGCTCAAACTTTGAGCGCTGCCAGGCGCTCGCGAGATTGTTGATTTGTTT
>CAYUVM010000275.1:0-6464 GCA_964447935.1 uncultured Cytophagia bacterium
GCACCAGTGCAATTCGTTGCGTGACGAGCGTTCCAATAGAACTTTGCTGATCGGCGCGCGGGCTTTGCGGCCGCGGGCCAGGCGCTGTGGGTCGATGCCGCTGATGCTGCGGGTGTTGTGTTCGGCCTCGATGTACATGATGGCATCGAACGACTCGACCGTCAATTTATAAAGCGGGGAAACATAATCGAGCTGCGCTTCCGTCGCATATTTATAAAAAATCTCCTCCGTGCCGGGAATGCTATTTTGGATCACCACGTGGCCGCCGGCTTGAATCGCTTGCTCATAAATCGCCAGCGACAGCTCGTCCGCGAGCGGGCTGGTGCGAAGCTCCATTTGCTGGCCGGGCTTGATTTCCAATGAATAATGCACGAGAACTTTGGCGAGTTTGTTAACGCGGGGGTCGGGCATGGTGCATTCCTGATGTTTTGCAAAATGAAAAAAGCGTTCACTTTTCTTCCGCTTCTGTTTCTGCCAAAGCGGGATACTGGCGTTTTCCCCAAACTTTGAGAATGGCAGCCAAGGCTTTAGCTTTGTTAGCATCGGTGACATTGGATTCAGCAATCTTTCGCGCTTGTTGCCAATTTCCCATTTTCGCCGCCGCCGCAGCAACATACCATAAGACGGAAGCTTTCCGATCGTAATGATCGTTATCAGTAATCTTCTCAGCGATTTGACCGGCTTGCTGCAGAAACGCTACAGCTTTGGTGGTTTCGCCCATCTTTGCCGCCGCAGTAGCAACATACGACAAGGCGTAAGCTTTCCTATAGTCATCATAAGGGATTTTCTCAGCGGTTTGACCGGCTTGCTGCAGAAACGCTACAGCTTTGGTGGTTTCGCCCATCTTCGCCGCCGCCGCAGCAATATCCAATAAGGCGGAAGCTTTCTGATTGTCATCAGGGATTTTCTCGGCGATTTGACCGGCTTGCTGCAAAAACGCTACATCTTTGGTGGTTTCGCCCATCTTTGCCGCCGCCACAACAACATTCGACAAGGCAGAAGCTTTCCGATAGCCATCAGAGATTTTCTCGGCGATTTGACCGGCTTGCTGCAAAAACGCTACATCTTTGGTGGTTTCGCCCATCTTTGCCGCCGCCACAACAACATTCGACAAGGCAGAAGCTTTCCGATAGCCATCAGAGATTTTCTCGGCGATTTGACCGGCTTGCTGCAGAAACGCTACTGCTTTGGTGGTTTCGCCCATCTTCGCCGCCGCCGCAGCAATATCCAATAAGGCGGAAGCTTTCTGATTGTCATCAGGGATTTTCTCGGCGATTTGACCGGCTTGCTGCAGAAACGCTATTGCTTTGGTGGTTTCGCCCATTTTTGCCGCCGCCGTAGCAACATACGACAAGGCGGAAGCTTTCTCATTGTTATCAGGGATTTTCTCGGCGATTTGACTGACTTGCTGCAGAAACGCTATTGCTTTGGTGGTTTCGCCCATCTTTGCCGCCGCCGCCGCGACCTCCGCCAAGACAGAAGCTTTCCCATAGTACACATCAGGAATTTTCTCGGGGATTTGAGCGGCTTGCTGCAGAAACGCTATAGCTTTGATGGTTTCGCCCATCTTTGCCGCCGCCACAGAAACACTCGACAAGGCGGAAGCTTTCCCAATGTCATCATCAGGAATTTTCTCAGCGCTTTGAGCGGCTTGCTGCAGAAACGCTGCAGCTTTGGTGGTTTCGCCCATCTTTGCCGCCGCCGCCGCAACTTTCGACAAGGTGAGAGTTTTAAGATAGCCATCAGGGATTTTCTCGGCGATTTGACTGACTTGCTGCAGAAACGCTATTACTTTGGTGCTTTCGCCCATCTTTGCCGCCGCCGCCGCAACCTCCGCCAAGACAGAAGCTTTCTCATAGTCATCATCAGGGATTTTCTCGGCAATCTGCCGGGCTTGATCAAACTCACCAATCAGCGCAAAGGCTGTGGCAACTTCTTTCAAGACCTCTTCGTCATTCACTTTCTTGCTTAAACTGATGAGGTCTTTTTTAACCCAATAAATCTGCCCCCACGGGCTTTGCCACCAGAGAAGAAACGCGAGTATAAAAATGAGCGGAATAGAGGCGAGTCCGGCGCGGTACCACAGCCGGTGCCGGCTTTGGTGCAGCAAATCTTGTTTCTGAGTTTTGCGCTGGCCCCAAATCAAATAGGGCTTTTGCCGGTCAATCAACCGCATTTCCTGCCAACCCAACAAATAACGACCGGCGCGCTCATTGCCCAACCATTCATTGACGCGGCGCTCGAGCAGTTGGTTGGCTTGATCCGCTGCCGAGAATTTTTTGCCGGCAAGACGGCGCAACGCCGGAATAAGGCGTTCATGCGCCAGCTCATAACCAGCAGTGTCATTGCGTTTGCTGGGAGTGATGAGACGCACGTCGCTGCGGCCCAACCAGTCAACCGCTTCTTGCATTTTTTCGGGAGAAACCGTACCAGCGAGTTTATTGGCAAGATCGTCAACGGTGAGCACACCAGCGCGAATGTTGCGCTCCCAATCCGTCAGCGCCCACAAAACTTTGATCGCCGCCTCGCGCCGGTCTTCGGTTTCGCGCGCCTCCAACGCGCGCTCAAGATATTTTTCGAGCAAGCCGGCGATGCCGCCGAGCTTTTGATAAACTTGGCGATTGAACGCACGCTCGGCAACGGCTTTTTGGCCTTTGATCATCCAGGCCAAAATTTGGATATCGACCGGCGAGATGAGGCCATCTTCACGGCTGGCCAACTCCTGCTCTGCCAGCTCTTTCACAAAATTTTCATCGCAGGCAAGACCTTCCGTTTCGGCCATGACGCGGAAAATTTGCGCGGCCTCTGTCGGGGTAAATTTTTCGAGAGAAAAATTTTGCTGCGGCCCGAGCGCATAGCCCATCGCCTTTTGCAACTCGTCCAGGCGGTATTTGAAATCGCCACGGATGCAGACGATCATTTTGCACGGCAATGGCGGCTTGCTTTTATGCCATTTTGCCAATGCGTTTACGAACGGCTCGCGTTCCTCTCGGAGTTTGCGATGTGCAAAAAATTGCTCAAACTGATCGAAAAGCAGTACGAGCGGTTGATGATCAGCTTGCACTGCGACGGCTAGCAGCGGGAGCAAATCCAATCCAGCGAGTGATTCTTTGGGTAATTGCAGTTGGTTGGTGAGCGCCTGCCGGAGCGAATCGAGCGGATCGAGATCAGTCAATTTCACATAAACGCAGCGGTGCGGCACAGTGTGCGCCAAAAGTCGTGGCCGGAGACCGGCTTGCAAAAACGAGGTCTTGCCACAACCTGATTCGCCACTGAGAATGCCAAAGCGAAAATCACGGTCACTGATGGCTTCGAGGCATTCTTGCAAACTGCCTTCGCGCTGCAAACGGCGGAAAAGCTCGGCATCTTCAAATTCAAAAGGCCGCAAGTATTTGATGGCGCTTCGTCCCAAGCCGGGATAGTCAGGCACTGCCAGTACCGAACGGCGAGAAGCGCCTGGAAAAAAAGGTTTGGCCCACGGCTTTTTTCGTTTAGCTTTAATGCCATGCAGCAACTTTTCCCTTGCCTCGGTTTCATTGGAGCCGACCCAATCGATATAAACAATCGAGCCAAGCAAGCCTTCCGGCTCGCACTCCGCAATGCGAACGGGAATGAGTTGGCGGGCTTTGCCCTGTGGATCCTTTCTGAACGCTGCGGCCCATTCCGGTTGTGTGAAATCGCTGTTGAGGAAGGCCGGCGATAGAACGATAATAGTGCTGCGTGTATCTTTTGCAGCCTCGTGCATGCGGAGAACAAAATTTTCTCCAGGCAAAAAGTCCCACGCCTGGAGCACGGTGGTGTAGTGCGCTTCTTCCAACTGCCAAGCAATCCACTCCGCCCAAGTTTGGTCAGCGCTATTGTAGCTGATGAAGAAGTCTTTCATTTCTTTTTAAACCCCGTCAGTGGGCCAAGCGTTTTTCTTAACAAAACTTCATCATGGTCGTTCACAATAAAATTACGAATGACGCCGATTTTTTCATATCCCAAACGGCGATAGAGTCTGTGCGCTTTTTTATTGAACGACGAAACACAGAGAAAAACGTTCGGTTTGGTCGAAAAAATTTTGTCTTCGGCAAAAGCGAGCAACGTGCTGCCAATGCCTTGGTTGCGCCAGCCTTCTTTTACGGCGATGGTTTGAATATAACCCGTGAACGTGCCTTCTAATTGCAAAATGATAAAGCCGATGATTTCGGTTTTAAGTGTCGCCACGTAAATTTCACGATGTGGGTTCAATAAGATTTTTAGAGAGGCTGCAAAATTTCTTTGTAAGGTGACCCACGGTTCGGAGGTGGACATGATCCGAGCGCAAGCCCGCGCTTCGCTCCGCCCCGCCAATTTTCTGATGCGCAGTTTCATGTTGTTAAAACATAAGGAAAAATTTTTGCCAAGCAAGCGTTTTTTGCTGTGAGCGGGGGAAGGCGAGGGATTGAAGTAAACGGCAGGTTACCGATGAATTTCCGCCAATACCAGGAGTTTGGTTGGGTTGGAATAACGCGCCAATTCCAGCCGGGCCAGCGCCACCACTTGTTTAACGTTGGCCAACTTTGAAAAATCAATCAGGCGTGGCCCAACAACGAGCCGAATGCTGGGAATCTCTTCGCCACCATCGCCATAGTAGGTGTTGATCTCGATAAATTGTTGCAATTTTTGTTCGGCCTCGCCAACGGTGGTGATGAGCAACTCGGCGCTGGACAAATTTAATCGCACCGAACCTTCATGATCGATTAATGCTACCGGACGGGAATGGCTGCGGAGCAAACCGAACAGATGACGCTGTTCTTTATGCAGCGCATAAGCGGTAAAAAATTCAGTTTCGGCGAGAATTTCAATGGGATGACTGCTGGCGCCGAGGAGTTGTTGCGCAATGAGCTGCCGGCGCGCCGCCGGTAAAGCGCGACCGAGCTTTTCGCGCTGGCGGATCTCCGTGGCGCCGGTCGCGATCGCCCGCACAATATTGGTCTGCGGATCCACTTCGATGGTAACCTCGACGGAATCCGAGGCAGCACCCATGCGCACCACGGCGGCTTCGGCCTCCTGGCGAATTTTCAACAACTGCTCATCCGTCGGATTAATTAAATGGCGCTCAATCGTTTCTTGTACCATCGCCAATGCCACACCGATGGCTGCGAGCACCGGGCTGTTTTCGCTAATTTCGCTGGGGATCTTGGTTAAGTCGGAAGTAAAGGGCACGATGGTCATCGCGCCGCCACCGCCGCCCACGAGTTTCACGAGTGATTTCTCCAGGTTATAATTTTCAATCAATTCCTGGATCGTCGCGACGACGCTGGTGCAAGCTTTTTGTAAAAACAGCGTGGCCGCTTCCGTCGCGCTTTTGCCGATAGCTTTGCCCAGCGCTTCGAAGGCCAAACGGACATTTTCTTTGCCGCCGCGCGCATAGTCGTGTTCGGGAACCAAGCCCAGCATATTGGCCGCGCCGGTGGTGGTCACAGCGAATATGCGTTATTCATTTTGTAAATAAAAAAAATCCGTCGTATCACCAGGAAGCGGCGCGCCCATTTTCGGGGCAATGCCGGTGACTTCGGCTATCGGTGTGAAGGCTTCGTTCGAGAGGCCGGCAATGTGGGCGCTGCGCGGACCGACCTCAGCAATCTCATGGTTGCGCACGCGCGGCAAGCTGCCGCCGCCGACCGCCACCGTCCGCACATCCAACGTTCGCACATAAACTTTGTGGCCGCCGATGCGGGCGCCGTGCAGCATCGGTTTGCCATGATGAATGGCTGAAATGTCCGTGCTCGTGCCGCCGACGTCGAGAAAAATTCCCTCGGAGATTCTTGCATGCATCAGCGCCGAGGCCACACCCGCTGCCGGGCCGGAGAGTATCGTTAAAATCGGGCGTTCGCGCATACTTTTGATATCCATAATGCCGCCGTCGGATCGCATAATCATCAACGGCGCCGTGATGCCGGTTTGCCGTATGCTGCGCTCGGTCATCTCCGCGGCAGTTACGGCAATGGGGAGGATGCTCGCATTGATTACGGCCGTGCGCGTGCGAACGCGCAAACCATACAATTCGGAAATTTGATGGGTCCCGGTGGCCGGCAAGCCGGCTTCTTGTGCGAGGCGAATCACGAGGCGTTCGTTGTCGGGATTGTCAACCGAAAACACTTCCGCCGCGACAATCGCCTGCGCGCCTTCGGCGCGTAATTCCTGAATAGCTTGTTGCACTGGCGCTTCGAGCAAGCCTTTTCCGGTTTCAATAAAACGAAAGCTGGTGTGCAAAAATTTTTCCGGGGCCAGTTCGATTTTGCTAATATCGATTTCGTGGCGCGCCCGCCCGGCCTCCCAACCGCCGCCCATGCCAATGATGCCGACCCGCGCCACGTCGCCTTCGATTAAAGCATTCGTTGCCTGCGTCGAGCTGTGGGCGACCAGCACAACTTCGTTTGGCTCAATGCGGGACTTTTGGAGAATCTTAAATAGCGCGGTAATAATGCAGTGGGCAA
>CAYUVM010000276.1:0-6422 GCA_964447935.1 uncultured Cytophagia bacterium
GCAACCCGATTCGCCAGCATGTGGTGCGGTTCGATATCGACATGTTCAAATGCTGTTACTGCGATGATTGCACCACGGTGTGCCCGACCGAGTGTTTGTACATGACCGACAAATTTGAGGCCTCGGTTTACGAGCGCAGCAACGGCATCTATCATTTTTCAAAATACGAGCCGGCACTGGCGATCAAAATGCTCGCGGAGCAGGCGGCAGAAGAGGCCGCCGCGGCAGCAGCGAAAGCCGCGAAAGCGGCGGCGGCGCCGAAGAAAGAACCGGCTGCGGCACCAGCACATTAAAAACTTCGAACGCGGATGACGCAGATTTGCCGGATTATCGCTGATGAAAAAAGTAAAATCCGTGGAAATCCGCGTTATCAGCGTCATCCGTGTTCAACAAAAAATACAAAAGGAAATAGTCCATGTCCACATTCGGCGCCCTCGGCAATATTTTTAAAAAACAGCGCTACTATTTTGAAGGCGAAGGCGAGATGGTCGTTGATCTCGACCCGGCCGCGGCGTTGGATCAACGCCACGATGAGCTGATCAAAGCGCGGCAGTCCGGCAATTTTCCCGGCGACGATATGATCGTCAACATGGGGCCGCAGCATCCGTCAACGCACGGCGTGTTGCGGTTGGAGTTGGTGCTTGACGGTGAGATCGTCAAGAAAGTCACGCCGCATGTCGGCTACTTGCATCGCAACTTCGAGAAGCACGCGGAGAACCTCGGCTGGAACGAAGTGATTCCCTACACCGACCGGCTCGATTATCTTGCGTCGATGAGCATGAATCACGGCTATTGCCTTGCGGTCGAAAAATTGCTCGGCCTCAAAGAGTTGCCGAAGAAAGTCGAATACATTCGCGTCATTTGCGCCGAGTTCATGCGCATCGCCAGCCACTTGATGGCCATCGGCACCTTCGGCCTCGACGTCGGCGCGGTCACGCCGTTTCTGTGGGCGTTCCGCGACCGCGAGCGCATTCTCGATTTGTTTGAAGAGATTTCCGGCGCGCGCCTGTTGTACAATTATATTTGGATCGGCGGCCTCGCCCGTGACATGCCCTCCGGGTGGCTTAAAAAAGCGAGCGCGTTTCTCGATGAGTTCGACCGCAACATGAAAGAGTTCAATCGTTTGCTTTCCGGCAATCTGATCTTTCTCAAACGCACCGCCGATGTCGGCATCTTGCCGCCGGAAGTGGCAATCAACTGCGGCGCGACCGGCCCGGTGCTGCGCGGCTCCGGCATCAAATGGGATTGTCGCAAAGATGAGCCGTATTCGATTTATCCGCAATTCCAATTTGACGTTCCTGTTGGCGAAGGCAAATACGGCCCGATTGGTTCGGCATTTGATCGCTATTTCGTGCGCTTGCGCGAGATCGAAGAGTCGGTGAAAATTTTGCGCCAAGCGTTGCCGCAATGCCCCGAACAGGGTGATGTGAAAGAAGCAATTCCGCGCCGCATGAAACCGCCGGCGGGCGCCGAGTGTTACGTTCGCAGCGAAGCCCCGCGCGGTGAAATCGGCTTTTATGTCCGCTCCAACGGCACCGACATTCCCGACCGCGTCCGTTGCCGCTCCTCGTGCTTCGTGCATGTCAGCCTGCTCGATGAAATCAGCCGCGGCTGCATGATCGCGGACATGATCATCAATATTGGCAGCATCGATATCGTGCTCGGAGAAGTTGACCGTTGAGGCGGTAAAAAGATAAAAAGAAAAAAGGATAAAACGATTCGCCGAGTTTCGCTGAAGTGCGCTGAGTATGTTTTCGCCTCAGCGAACAAATGCGAGATTCGGCGTTTTCATTTTAACAAAAACTTAAATTAACAAAACCGTTACCCGTATCCCGCTACACGAAAATTATGCCCACGCGCGAAGTTCTCGAAGTTGACGTTCTCTTTGTCGGCGCCGGCCCGGCGAGTTTGGTTGGCGCATTGTATTTGCAGAAGCAGCTCGAAGCTAACAAAATAGATAACATTTCCATCGCCATTATCGAAAAGGGCAGGGAGGTGCATTCGCACGCGCTCTCCGGCGCGGTGTTCATTCCGCGCGCGATTCGCGAATTATATCCCGACTTTGATACGATCTGCAACATTCCAAAATCCGAGGTAACAAAAGACTCAGTTTATTTTCTCACGGAGAAAAACAAACTAAAATTTCCGATCACGCCGCCGCCGTTACAGAATCATGGCAGCTATGTTTTATCGCTGCAAAATCTCGTCGCGTGGCTCGGGCAAAAAGTGGAAGAAGTGGGCATCAATCTCTTCCCCTCTTTCCCCGGCGCGGAATTGCTTTATGAGAATGAGGCCGTTGTCGGCGTACGCACGCGCGATCAGGGCATTGACAAAGACGGCAAAGAGAAAGCGAATTATCAACCCGGCGTTGACATTCGCGCGAAAGTGACCGTGCTCGGCGAAGGCCCGCGCGGCACGTTGGCGAAAACACTGATTGAGAAAAAGGGCTTGCAAAACGGCAGAAGTCCGCAGGTTTATGCCATCGGCGTGAAAGAAGTTTGGGAAGCGCCGCATAACCGCACCGGCGAGGTGATTCACACGATGGGCTTTCCGCTCGACACGCGCACGATGGGCGGTGGCTTTCTTTATTTTATGCCGGACAATTTGGTTTCCATCGGCTTGATCGTTGGTCTCGATTATCTCGATCCGTTTCTCGATCCGCATCACGAGTTTCAGCGGCTCAAAGCGCATCCGCTGATTCGCGAGATTTTGCAAAGCGGCAAAATGGTAAGCTACGGTGCGAAGACGATTCCCGAAGCCGGCTTGTACGCGATGCCGCAAATGTACACCGACGGCTGCCTGCTCATCGGCGACACCGCGGGATTTCAAAACGTGATGAAACTGAAAGGCATTCATCTCGCCATGAAAAGCGGCATGTTGGCCGCCGAAACGATTGTCGATGCCCTCAAACAAAACGATTTCTCCGCGACGACGTTACGTGCTTACGAATCACGTTTTAAAAACAGTTGGGCGTATGAAGAAATGCGGAAAGGCCGCAATTTCCATCAGGCATGGGAGCACGGCCTGATTCCCGCGCTGTTCAATGCCGGCCTGCAATTTTTGACCGGCGGCTGGGGCTTCAAAGAGCGTAAACATTTCGCCGCCGGCCACACGCGCCTGCGCAAGATCACCGACCATTACGGCGCGCCGAAACGTGATGAGAAATATGCAACGCTCGCCTTCGACCGCCATTTGACCGTCGATAAAGTGACGGATGTTTTCAACGCCTACAATTTGCACGACGAAAACCAACCCGCGCATCTGCTGATTGCCGACTACGACATTTGCAACAACCGCTGCACCGTCGAATACGGCAACCCGTGTCGCCATTTTTGTCCGGCGAATGTTTATGAGATGGTGCAGGGTGGGCATGACTCCGATCTTCCTTCAGAATCTAATAAAGGAAAATCGGGGGAATTGCATTTGAATCCTTCCAACTGCGTGCATTGCAAAACCTGCGACATCATGGATCCGTACCAAATCATCACTTGGGTTCCGCCGGAGGGCGGGAGCGGGCCGAATTATCGGAATTTGTAATTTTGTACATAATAAACTAATTTAGTCTGCCGCAAACAAGATTTGAATTATGAAACACAATGACAGAAAAATAAGATCGGTTGGTGATTTAATAACTGCCTTACATGAGCAAACTGAATCGCAGCAATTGGTTTGGTTTCGCGGGCAAGCTCGAGCAAATTGGAAACTTGTGCCGTCGCTTGCTAGAAATAGTAGTGGTTCAGATGCCGAGATAGCCCTAATTAAACGATTTAAACAAAACGCAATGCCGCATATAGCTCATAGACCACAAACTGAATGGGAGTGGCTTTTTTTAATGCAGCATCATCGAGTTCCAACGAGATTATTAGACTGGACAGAAAGTCCATTAGCAGCGTTGTTTTTTGCTGTTGAGTATAATAAAAAATATGAAAATACAGATGGAGCTGTTTGGTGCCTTTTACCTACGGAATTGAACAAACACGCGAACATCGAATACAAATTCGACCTTGAGATTCCGGCATTTGATCATGATCGTGTACTTGATAGTTACCAACCTACAACAATAGCCAGCGAATCGAATTCTCAACTTCTGCCATTAGCCGCAATTGCGACTCGTAACTCTCCACGGATTATTGCTCAACTGGGAACTTTTACTATAACTCATCGAAGGATGATGCCAATTGAGGATGTTGTAGACAAAAAACATGTATGGCGCTTGATTGTACCAGCATCGTCTAAAAGGAAAATTAGAGATGAACTTCAATTGTTACGTTTCACGGAGTTGACTCTTTTCCCAGAACTTGATCAAGTGGCTAACGAGTCAAAAAGGATTCTCTTATGAGCCAGCATAGCATAAATAAGTTATTACCCAATACGGTGCTTTATCTTTATACCGAACGAAAGTCGTTCGATTTAAACCCCGTATACCAGAGGCAAAGTGACATCTGGAATATTGAGAAACGTCAATTGCTTATCGACTCAATCATCAATGGCTATGATATTCCCAAATTATACTTTCACAAATATCCACGACCTCATAGAAAAGGTTCTCATGGTTATCAATATGCAATTATAGATGGAAAACAGCGACTTGAATCAATTTGGGGCTTTATTGACAAGAATTTTGCATTGTCTGAACAAAGCGAATATATTCGAGATTCGAAGGTTAAATTGGCTGGTTTAACCTACACTGAACTAGGACAGAAATATCCTGATCTCAAAATTCGTTTTGACTCATTTCCTCTTGATATTATTACTGTTGAAACAGACGATGTTGAACTTATTGAAGACATGTTCTCACGTCTCAACGAAGCTGTGCCATTGAATGCCGCAGAGAAAAGAATTGCATTAGGTGGTCCAATGCCTAGTATAATAAAATCTCTTGCAAAACATGACTTCTTTGTGCGTAATCTGCCATTCTGGAATCGGCGATATCGGCATTATGATCTAGCAGCAAAGTTTCTCATGATTTCCGAAAAAGACAAAATTGTTGATACGAAGAAAATATACCTTGATACCTTCGTTATTGATTGGAAAAAGCGAGAAAAGGCACAAGCATATCTAGTTGAGAAAAAAGCTAAAAAAGTACTTGACTCAATGACTAAGATTTTCACCAAAGCGGATCCAATACTACGATCAGTTGGAATGATAACTTTGTATTACCACCTCTTCAGAATATCATTGACAGATATGTGGGTAAAGGAAATCACTAGAAAAAAACTGATTGAATTTGATGAGGCCCGTAATCAAAATAGAGAGAAAGCGGAGCAAAATATTGCGTCCGCAGATTATGATCTTCTTGAATTTGACCGATATATTCAGGCACCGAATGATGCGTACGCTACAGAGTTACGATTACAGATTATTTTGAAAAAAGTTTTTAACCGACAATGATAAATTTTTGAAAAAGACTATAGTTTAATTTTTCGTTTTTTTATCTTTTTAGAATCCATGAGTGACCTCAAAGAAGTCATAATTTACACCGACGGCGCCTCGCAAGGCAACCCCGGCCCCGGCGGGTATGGCGTGGTTTTGCTGCACGGCAATTTGCGCAAAGAACTTTCCGGCGGCTATGGCCGAACGACGAACAACCGCATGGAGCTCATGGCCGTGATTGCGGGCTTGCGGGCGTTCAAAACCAAATGCAAAGTCACGATCTATTCAAAATAGATGTCCTTTGTAAAAATTGCTTTACGTGATGAATTTCCTTATATTAAAATTGATCTTAATATTTAGCCCGATCACTGCTTCATGGAGATAAATCATGTTACCCGAATTAGCCATCCCGATTCCTGCTGAAGTGAAGCGCGCGCTGCGAATTCCGGAACGCGAAATCGCGATGCGCTTGCGTTTAGAGCTTGCCATTCATCTTTATGAGGAATGGCTGCTGGCTTTTGGCAAAGCTGCCGAGATGGCGCAAATTTCGCGTTGGCATTTTGCCGAGGAATTGACCAAGCGCAAAATCCCGCGCCATTATACCGAAGAAGATCTTGACGATGATTTGACCTTCGCCGGTCTCGCAGGAGGCGCCGGTGGTCGTTAGCAACACCTCGCCGTTGATGAATTTGGCGATTTTTTAAAAGTTAACAAAATTGAATTCATGAGGTAAAGGATTATGGAAGCCATTCGTCTACAAAAAGCGGTTGAGAAAGATGGTGAAATCTTTCTGACCGGATTGCCTTACACAAAAGGGCAGTTCATTGAGCTGATTTTGTTAAGCGATGCTTCGACGCTGCTCAGCAGCTCTCGTTTAACGGCGCGCCAACTGCTGCAATCCGATCTGATCGGGCTTTGGGAAGATCGCGATGATATCGAAGACAGCTCGGCATACGCGCGCCAACTTCGCGAACAAGCGCAAAACCGGCGAGGGTGAAGCATGATTATTCTCGATTCTGATATCATGATTGATCTCTTGCGTAAACATC
>CAYUVM010000277.1:0-6410 GCA_964447935.1 uncultured Cytophagia bacterium
CAGAGCAACCAATGAAGCCGCGTGGCAGGCATTAACACAAAATTCGCGGCGGGTTTGGACATCCGTGCTCTTCATATCAATCAATCTCCTATTGATGATGTACAACATGTTTTTTAATATTTCAAGCAATTCCTGCGCCAAATTTTGAAACTCAAATTTATTTTGTCGCCGCCAACGTCACGCGCATCCAGGTTTTGAAGGCTTTGAACATTTCGTCTTGATCCGGTCGTCTACCGCCGGGAGAGCCGCCTTCCACCGCCTGCGTTCTCCCATGCGCTGGCGCATCTTCTCGCGATTCATCGTGCCCATTTCAAAACCGCTACTCATCGTTTTTCCGGCCTCAGTGCCAATCGCATAAGGGCGGCCCGTGGCAACGGCTAAAGGAATTTTCAATTCGCAGAATAAAGTGCCAAAGGACTCCACGCCCGCCGCTTGCAGGCCAAAGATGCCGCTGTGATTAAAACGATTGCGATCATCCTTCTCCGGTCCAAACACTTCGACCTCGCGTAGCATGAGCGCCAACTGCGATTGAAAGGCTTCAGGATTTTCACGCAGCGCCATGGGGTCGGGCATCACCGTGTCGTCAAAATTGAACAAGCCAATCGGAAAACGCACGCCGAACGTTTTTTTCTCCTGCCCGGCGGCATCCAACCAAACCGTAAAACCAAACATCGCCACCTGGCGCCGGATTTCCGGCTCGAATTCAAAGCAGAGATAGAGATCGCTGGAATCATTGCAAAAGGCATAAGCCAATTTGGTCTTTTCAAAATAAGTTAACGCGCCTGCCCATTCGCTATCAGCGCCGTCAATCTTGAATTCAGCGTTGCGCCAGGTACTGGCCACTTCTTTTTGATCGCCGGCAAATACCGTATCCAATAGCAAAATCGCCATTAGATAGAGAATAAATCGTCTTTTCATAAGATGCTCCGTCTTGTCATTTTTCTTTAATACGTGCGCAGAATTAAAAACCCTACGGCATTTCTGAGTTTCACCTAACAAAAATAGGTTGTCTCGCTTTGGCATGGCGAAGCAACCTATCGTTGTTTTGTACAGACGAGCTGGCTACATTACGA
Organism: uncultured Cytophagia bacterium; assembly: GCA_964447935.1. Taxonomy (GTDB): domain Bacteria; phylum Zhuqueibacterota; class Zhuqueibacteria; order Zhuqueibacterales; family Zhuqueibacteraceae; genus Zhuqueibacter. The sequence goes on from CAYUVM010000277.1 coordinate 1,074, forward strand.
CAGTGTAATCGTCAACTGATTGTTGGCAAACTGTGTTTGATATTGGCGCAGCGCGCTGTTGGCCGGGCCTTTTTTAACTTGCCCACTCGTGGCGAATTGCGAACCGTGGCAGGGGCAGGTGTAAATTTGATTGCTGTAGTTGGTGATCGTGCAGCTTTGATGCGTGCAAATCGCCGTGACCGCGGCAAAAGTATCCTGCGCCGTACGGGCGACCAACAATGTGCCGCTGCCATATTGCACCTGCGCCGCATTGCCAACCGTCGCCAGCGGTGAGCTGGCATCGATAACAAGCGTGATGACGCCGCTGGTTGCGGTGGCTTGAATTCTGGGCAGATTGGCGCTGGCTGAAAGCGGATCTTCCGACGAACACCCCTGCAACATGGCGGAAAGGGCGCTACCGAATGTCATCAGCGCAGCGGCCTGACAGGCGCTAACACAAAACTCTCGGCGAGTTTGGACCTCCGTGTTCTCCATCTCTTCAATCTCCTTATGAATGATCGTCAGCAATAATTTCGATTGCCGAGTATTATTGAATTACTACGAAACTCCCGTCAAAAACCCTATCCAAAATTGTGAAAATATTTCCTGGTCGGGATGAGCCGCCATTCACTCCAAATCCAAGTGCATACTTCATCAATTATTCGGCCGCGGCCCGCCGCCCATACGCTGCTGCATGCGTTCGCGCTGCTCCTGCAAAAACTTGTCATAGAGTTTCTTCTGCTCATCGTTCAACAACGTCTTCACCTCGGTATCACGCTTTTCGTTGATCTTCATACGCGTTTCCCGCATCGCTTGAAAATCACCGCTGTTAGTGGCAAACGCTTTGCGGGCTTCATTAAATGCGGCAAAATAAACCTTGCCGACCTTCTCTTTCTGTTCTTTCGAAAGGGAAAGTTTTTTGGCCAATGTATCCACCATTGCTGCCGTCCGCGAGGAATCCGGCGGGCCAAAACCGCGGCCTTGCGGCGGTTGGGCGAAACTATCGTTCGCGCTGAAAAATAAAGCGGCGAGTAAAAATACACAAATCGATTTTAGCATTTGCATAGATCTTCTCCTGAATGGGGAAATTTATTTTGCTTGAGTCGTGACCCCTGAAAGCGCAACAACAGGGGCTTATTCCAATGTCACGTATGATTCCAAGCGTGCGATTTCATTTTTATCGACGTACTTGCCAATTTCGCGGCGGAATTGCTCGATACTTTTGTACGGGCGATACTCTTTGAACTCGTGCAACATGCGCTTGCCGACGCCGGGAATGCTGAGAATATCTTCATCGCTCGCCGTGTTCAGGTTAATCGGCACAAAAACATATTGCTCCAAACGCGCGACTTCTTTGGCGTCGACGTATTTGCCAATCTCGCGGCGGAATTGCGCCATCGCGCGGTACGGGCGATACTCTTCAAACTCATGCGCCATGCGTTTGCCGACGCCGGGAACAAGTAAAATCTCTTCGCGCGTCGCCGTGTTCAGATTGATCGGAACGAACAACTTCGCATACAGCTCGGTCAACTGCTCCGCTTTGAGGGAATCTTTGAGCAACGCATGCAACTCACTCATGCGCAAAAACGGCCGCTTATCGACGAGGAGTTTTATCAGTTTCGCCTCGAGTTGCGGCAAGGCTTGCAATTCCTTTTCACCGGCGAGATTGGGATTCAACACGCCGTTGTTTTTTCCGACCTGGGCACGGCTAACAACCACAGGGCCGAGGACGAACAGCAACAGCATCACCGCGGTACGAATTGGAGTCATTTTGTTTCTCCGTTGTTTTTGATGAGCAGGAGTGTAATGCATTAGCATGGGGTTTGATTTCTAATTCTCTTCGTTCTGTTTGCGCAAAACCGGATGCCGATAACAGTAAGCCAACCCCAGCAAACCAAGCACGAGCATCGTGCCGGGCGCCAACGCCGGGGTCGCGCCTTTCATGGCTTTGGCAAAGAGTTCCCACCCGGTGATGGTCGGATACATTTCTAACTCAAATTCCACATTGCCTTGATAGTGAAAAAAAACGCCGATACATCCGCTAAGTATGAAGAGAAGCATCGTGATCTGAAAGATGCGCAGGCTGAGCGGCGTGTGCGACAACCCATACCAGCCGAGCACCAGCAAGCTGGTTATCGTTAAAATGAGAGGAATCCATTGCCGGAAATCTTCGGTGTGTTCAAGCAGCAACAACTCCGCGCCAGAGCCGAAAAGCCCGACCCCGAAAATGATCAATAGAAAAGTTCGGAGTTTTTTTTCCATATTTCCAATTTATTCGAGCCGCTCGGAGCGAAACCGCAGGGCAAAAAAACAGGTTGCCTCGCCTTCCATTGGCAAAGCAACCTGTGTTTCATTTATCATTTCATGCGGATTCGTCAATAAACGCATCCGTCGTGACAAAAGCAAGAACTTTAGAATTCTTCTTCAAGTTCCGGCGTGTCGATATCGTCATGTGGCCCAAAACCGCCGCCGCGATGCATCATGCCGGGGCCGCCAAAGAGACGCGCACCATGCCGGCCTCGGCCCAATCTCGAAGCCTGCGATTCTTGCAATTTTTTGCGTTGTTCCGGCGTCAAGATTTTGTGCACGGCCAGTTTGGTTTCGATTCCATTACGCATCAACGTTTCACGCAGCTTGCTCACTTCACTGATCTTCACATTGATCTTGGCTTGATCCGGCGCTTCGGCGCGCATCAACTCGTGCAACTCAATGCCTGCGAGCTTCAGCTTGGCTTCGACGTCGATATTTTTCTTGCGGGTGTCCAGCAACGTCTGATGAATCTGGGTTTTCTGCGCGTCGGACAAACCGAGTTCTTCCAGCGGCGATTTGCCCATGCGCTCTTTCATCATCTCGCGATGCATCATCATACCGCCCGGCGGCGGTTGCATTCCGCCTTGTGGTGGTTGTGCCATCGCCGAACCGGCAATGACCAGTATGGCCAAAGCCATCCAAGAAAAGCGTTTCATAATCAATCTCCTTAACATTACGTTGTTACGTTACATTATTTGCGAATTTTGAGTTGTTCCGTCTTTCAGAATCAACTCGACTGTTTGCTTTTCAAATAATCAGACGAGGCGATTCGGAAAAAGTTGGAAAACTTTTTTGAAAAAATTGCGAATATTCTTCAACCCCCAAAAATGCGCGGCAAATTAACAAATAAAAATGGGTTGCCCCGTTTTTTATCGCGAAGCAACCCATCAAATTGGAAAGATCAAATACTTTAAACAGGCTTCGTAAAGCGCAAAATCTTGCGCTTTACGTTTTACCTATTTGATCAACAACATTTCCTTCACGCCCACAAAGCTCCCGGCAACTAATTTGTAATAATAAAAGCCACTGCTCAGTTTAGTTGCGTCAAATGCAACCTGATGCGCGCCCGCGGCTTGTTTGCCATTAACCAGCGTTGCCACTTCACTGCCATGCACGTCAAACACCACTAATTTCACCTCGCTGCTAACCGGCAGTTGGTATGCAATCGTTGTCCTGGGGTTGAAGGGATTGGGATAGTTTTGCTGCAACGCAAAACCCTCGGGATTAATTGGCGGTTCATTGATGCCGGTGACTCCGGCAATAACGATGGTAAAGGTTCCGTCATAGCCGCCCGTCGTCGCGTTGGGCGTAACGGCAATCACTTGGCCGGCGGGATTGGCGCTGCCAAAAATATTGTCCGTGGCATTGGTTAATGAATTTTGTCCCTTTGTCACGTACAACGGCGTCTGATAAACTGCGGTGTTGACGCTGTCAGGAAAACAAAATTGCGAAGTCACATACGTCGTCGAAGTCAAACGGGCTTTAAAATGAATGTGCGTGACGCGGCCTTGATACCACCCGGGATAAATGGAAGTAAACGTACTTTTGCCGGCCGCATCGGTCATTTGAATGCCGCGCAGAAATGACTGACCGACGGTGCTGACGCCGCCGGGTTGCCCGGCATATCCCGAGTAAGTTCCGTCTTTATCGCAATGCCAAATATCCACCAAAACATTCGGAATCGGATCGCAATTGGTATTGACCACGGTGATGGCCATGTTGAGCGGCAATCCGGTCTTGACAATGCCGGTCGTCGGCTCGGCGCGAATATCCTGCCGCACGAGATTGGGATTGAAATAATACGGTCCTTCTGTTTCCTGCGGCGTCAAGACGCAGGCGGATTGCAGAATCTCTGCTTTTTCCTCGGCGTTCAACGTTTTATTGAGCGGTAGCATAGAACCCAGCCCAATGGCGCCGACTCTTTTTAACAGCTCTCTTCTGTTCATGATAGTTCTCCTTAATCGAAGGTTTCATATTTAATACGCAGGTTTTAAAAAATACCCTACGTTTTTATGTTTCAGAAAATTTGTTATTGCGCTATGACCTGGATTTAGTTAAATTGACAATCTTTGGAATTTTTGCTAAATCGTTTAAGCGTTGGAATTAAAGAAGTATAAACGATGCCAGGATTTTCTCTCAATACCCCCGATCCTCAATTAGTTGAGGCAATCAAAGTTGCCGATCACCTCGCTTTTAAAACGCTCTATTATCGTTACTTCGAGGCTTTATTCCGTTTTTTGTGGCGGCAGACGGCAAACGAAGAGTTGGCGAAAGATCTTTTGCAGGAACTCTTCAGCCGCGTGTGGCGCAGCCGCGAGCATCTTGATCCGCAGCAACCGATTAAATCCTACCTTTATCGCATCGGGCACAATTTAGTCATCGACCATCGGCGGCAAAACATCCATCCGGTGGATTCGCTCGAAGCGCATCCTGAAATCGAGCCGTCGTATACGGCGGATGAGCCATTCGATCTGCACGATAAGATTCAAGCGGCCATTAGCGCGCTGCCGGAGCCGGTGCGGCTTGTCTTTGCGATGAACCGCTTCGACGGCGTCAAATATGCTGAAATTGCCAAGGTTCTAAATATTTCCGTAAAAACCGTGGAGGCACGGATGAGCAAAGCCTTGACGATTCTGCGAGAGAAGCTGGCGCCATTTTTGACATGTTTGTTACTTTTTCTTTCCACGGAAAATCTTCAATTTAAAATTCTCAGTGTTTTGGAGCATAGTTGAAAAAGAATACAATTCCTGATAGGGTTTTTACGAACGTCCTCGTATTAGATGACAGAATGCACAAACGAACCGAATCGGCCAATCACGAATCCTAGGCGATGAGCGGCGACGACGTTAGCGCGTGCGAACGCAATCAAAATGAATTTCCGTAAAACCCAATTACCAGGAGGTTATTTAAAATGAAAAAGCATCTTCTTGTCTCCTTGCTCGTTTTGCTCGTCGGCGCGGGCCTGTTGCTCGTCGGTTGCGAGTCCTTAAACGGCCCCGATTCTGCGGCCGATACGTCCCTGAGTCTAACTGATAGTTTCGCTGTTAC
>CAYUVM010000278.1:0-6389 GCA_964447935.1 uncultured Cytophagia bacterium
CCGTATAGAGCGCGTTGATTTGAAACAGCGCCGGCGTTTCACTGCCTGGAAACAACAACTGTAATTCACGTTTTTCAATGGGAAGAATCGGCAGGGCTGGCGTAAAGCTAAAATGTGGAACATGGCCGGGCCTTCGCTGCAGCGTCCATTCCAGCGAATCGGCGCGCAAACGCACCGGCAGAAATTTTCCACGCGGCAGCGGCTCGTTTAAGGCAATGAGTTGAACCTCCTGCACGGCCAGCGTATGGTGATAACGCTGATTGCCCACGATCAAACGCACGGCAAAATCTCCACTCGCTATTTTCTCAACGCCAAGCGGTTCCCAATACAATGCCGGCAACTGCCACGTGGCATACGTGTTCAAACTAAACCGCGTCGCCGCCCACAGACCCAGCATCAACAACAGACCACAAGCCGCGCGGTGCAGCAGGCTGTATCGGCGCATGCGTTTACCCTGCCAGGCCGCGGTGGAGTGTGCGAAAAGGTGGTAGAGTAAAAAAACTGCAACGGCACCGCCGCCGCACCAAAACAACACCAACTTGAACCAGTTCATCGTATGCTGCCAACTGGCATAGAACACATAACCCAGCAGCACCGCACCGGTAAACAAAGAAAGGTTGGCTAAATGAAACAGTTTTTGCGTCACCTTCATGAAAGCTGCACAGCCGTTAAAGAAAACTCCCGGAGTCCAAAATCCAAAAAACTTTAGCGGACGATCATCATCCGGCACCACCACCGGAACCGCCGGCGCCGCCTCCGCCGCCGGCAGAAGCGCCGCCACTCGCACCACTGGCGGAACTCATCGAGGTGCCGACCGCATTGACCATCGCAGACATGGCAGAACTGAATCCGGTGCTGCCGTTGCCGCCACTGTAAACAAACCATGGAAAAACGCCCTGCCCCCGTTCGCGTTCAACCGCTTCAAAAAACGGTTTAAGGTGCTTGGGTGCCAGTTCGAGGGCAATGGCATAAACCAATAATTTGTCAATGTGCTGCCAATGGGCGCCGTAACGCTGGTGGTTGTGCGGAAATTTTTTCAAATAATCGCGGAAACCGTGCAGCCGATCCAACTGGCCAGCGGTTTCACGGGTAAAGCGTAAAATTAAAAAGCCCAGGGCGCCACAACACACTGAAACAATAATAAAAGGCATGGCCACCTCGCCCATCGCATAGACCGCGAAACCGCAGGCGGCGGCAATCATTAACCACACCATAAATGTCATCACACTGGCGCGGACCGAGGCCCCGTCATACAATTTCGGCTTGCCGGCTTGCAGGGCAACCGTTTTTCGCCACTGGCTAAAAAAGCGATGAAATTTTGCCGATTGCTTCTTGAAATCATCGAGATTGAATTGATTGCGATTGGGCGCAATATCGGTGCGGAGAAAGTTCAGCAACTCGCGTTCGTAGGGCACCAATTCCGTTGCGCCAAAACGCAATTTGTCATCTTCAAAAAAAATCGTTATCTCTTGCTTGTCTCGCGCCATGCCCAACCAACCCTTCTCGTTCCCCATCATTTTTTGTTGAAATCGCAAAAAGTTTCTCGCCGCGAGATCGAACACGGTTGCCAGTAACGCGCCGCCAGTGACCTGATGCGAAGAAAAAATATAATTTGCTACGGCGGGCAGTATATCAATCGGCGGTTCGGCAATGGTCCGTTTTTGAGGGTTGCGCAGGCTGTGGCCATGGCGTTGGTACATATAAAAAGAATAAATGATTCCGGCGCCGAGCAAAATCCACAGATAGGAAAAATATTGCGCGCGATTGTCGGCTTGCCATTGCTGCTTGGCCACATTTGCGGTGCGCTGGCGATTGGCTTCTTCGGCCCACTGCGCTTCCTGCTGCAAAATTTCGGGGCCCGCATCACGATCGTCGCGCAATATTGGCAGCGCCGCAGTTAAATAGGTTGCGGGGAAAATCGCCCGCGCTTCCCAAAACTGCCGGCGCGGGAGGGGATCAACGGCCATTTCGAGGCGGCTGCCGGATTCCACCGCAATATCGCCGTGCAATGGCCCATGTGCCCATGCCTGCAATTCCTCGCGGCGAATTTGCGGCGGCAGGAGAACCGAGACGCGCACGCGCTCGCTCGCGCGATCCCAACCCGTGCCGACAAATTTATAATACAACTCTGCCACATCGCGATGCACCCGCACCGCCCCCAGCACGCGATAATGCAGCGTAAAGGTGCGCGTTGCACCGGAAGCGTGGCCGTACTCGCCACGGAATTGCCAGCGGATCACGAGTTTTTTACGATCGCGTTTGAGAGAAAACGTGCCGGGGATTTTTTCCTCGCTCAATTGATAAGGTTCCCCATTTTCACTTAGCTGAATTTGATCAACCTCCAATAACCCGGCGAGCGGCAATTCATAATAAGCGTAACTGAATTTTCCCCAGAAACGATACATGCGATTTTCTTCGATGGCCATATATCCGGCGGAATCCACCCGCGCGGCAATATCGACGTTTTGAATCGTCCATTTTTTTTCGGCGTGCGCGGGGTCTGCGAACGCCAAAATCAAGCCGAGGAAAACACCAAACGGCAGCAGAGTTCTATTCATTTTGTTAACCTAAAAAGATTTCACCTTTGCCCATAAGCACCGCGTCGCCGGCAACTTGCACGGTTTGCACATTTCCAGGTTCGCCTTGCACCGTGATGTAAACCCGGCCGGGGCGCTGCATAAAATGCCCCTGCTCGTGAATCCATTCAATCGGCGAATCATTATTGCCGGAGATCAAACCGTAGTGCACGAGATACGCCGCCATCGCGCCCGCGGCGCTGCCCGTCACCGGGTCTTCAAAATGATAATGGCCGCTGACAAACCGTCCGTGCGTGCGGCCGGCGCGGTCAAAGCTTTCCAGCGCAAAAATGTACGTCATGTCCGTGTTTAATTCGTCACAAAGCGCGCGCAAAGCCGGAAGGTTTGGCGAAATTTTGCGCAACACTTCGAGACCGCGCACGGGAATCATGAGTTGTGGAATGCCGGTTGAGACCACCTGCGGCCAAGCAGCTTCGCCCAACAAATCATGCGTTTGCAAGCCCAAAGCCGCGGCCAGCTCATCTAAATCCGCGGCCGGCGCCAAAAATTTCGGCGCCGCCTGTGTCATGCGCACCCGCGCAATACGGCCCTCCGGGCAAAGTAAATCAACCGGTAAAATGCCGACGCCGACTTCCTGATAAATCCGCGTGACCGGCGGTTGCAAATTGTAGCGGCCCAATTGCGCCAAAAGAAAATGCGTGCCGACCACGGGATGGCCGGCCAACGGCAATTCGTTAATCGGGGTAAAAATACGAACGCGATACTGCGCCGGCGCTTGTGTGCTCGGAAAGACAAATGTCGTTTCCGAAAGATTAAGCTCGCGGGCGATGTTTTGCATCTCGGCGTCCGTCAGGCCCTCGGCCTCGGGAAAAACGGCCAGAGGATTGCCGCCAAACGGCTCAGAGGTAAAAACATCCAACCAGTGATAGGTATATTGCCGCATAAAAATGTTATTTCGTCAATGCCATGCCTGAGATAGATTGTAACGCTTTATTAAGATAAAGAAAAAACGGTGAGATTGCAAGTGTTGTGAAGTGCAGCCGGGCTTGATTGCGCTTCGGCATCAATTCAGTTTCTCTGCGCGTTCGGCGCCAATCCGGCTTCGCCCATTTTTATCGGCGGGTTAAAATATCCGAATCGGACTTTCGGAAAATTCTTGCGAATTTCTTTAAGCAACGCCGGCATTCCCCACAACCGCGTTGACGCATTCAAGCCCAGGCTGTTCATATACCAATCGGGATCGATATTTAAATTGCGCCACTGAATCATATTCAAATCCGAAGTTTCAATCAAACGTGATAGCGCCGCCAATTCCTGTTCATCATCAGTAATGCCGGGAAACGAAAGATAATTAATCGAAGTCCAAAGCCGGTTTTGCCGTGCGTGTTGAATGCTCGCGATGACATCATTAAAATGATAACCGCGCGGTTGATAATATGCCGTGTAGATCGGCTCGCGCATGCTGTTCAGCGAAACCCGAATGCTATCGAGGCCGGCGTCAATCAAACGCGAGACCATGTCCGGGCGGCTGCCGTTGGTGTTTAGGTGAATCGTGCCGCAACTGGTATGCTGGCGGATTTTTTTGATGGCCGCCGCGATGAGGATGCCCTGCAACAGCGGCTCGCCTTCGCAGCCCTGCCCAAAGCTGATCATCGCTCGCGGCGCACGGTTCAGATGCGGCACGGCAACCTCGACCATCTCTTCCACGCTCGGCACGAACGTGAGCCGATCATGCGGCGATTGCACCGTGTCCTGTGGTTGCTCAGAAATGCAACCGACGCAGGCCGCATTGCAGGCGCCGGAAACCGCAATTGGCGCTTCCCAGCGTTCTAAAAATAAATTTTGCGCATTCGGACAGCCATAGCGCAGCGCACAGTTGATACCGTGATGCGAAATCAGGCGATTTTGCGGGAATTGTTGGCGGCGTTTCTCCACCAGCTTTTTAATTTTATTTAAAGAAAATTGCGCGGGATCATGTTTTACATCGTCATCGACACGCAATGCCGGCACACAAAAACGATTCTGATACCAACACACCGCGCCATAGGCGTAGATGGGCAGCAACGGCGCTTCGGGTTGACGTTCATAAGCGGCAATGGAAAAAATCGTGTAACCCGGCGGTAAAAATGCAGCAACCGCGGTGTATTGTTCAAGCTGGCGGCGAACACGATTCTTACGCGTGTATGCCACCGGCGTGCGCTGTGGCAAAAAATAAAGCCGGCTGTTTTCCGGCAGAGGGATCAAGACGGCGGGATCAAGCGGGTAAATTTCATTACCGCTGCGTCCAGCGGCGTGGAAATCGGGAAGGTCAAAAATTTCGCCGGCCGCATTGGCCACAACCGGCTTGGGAAAATCTGGCATGTTTTAATTTAATGCCGCCGGCGAAAATTTACAAGCGCATTCTTTGCGTTTTATTCTCGTTTCAATTTAATATCATAAACACAGCGCCACACCCCGTCATTATCGCGGGTTAATGGACGCACGTGATTTGAGTCTTTTTCTCTCGGCGAGAGATAGGGATCGCCGGCAAACATCACTTCGTCGCGCTGCTCAGCATGGCCTTTTCCGGAAAGCACGTAATGAATATGCGCGGGATTTCCGCCGCCGGGATAGGCGCCCGGTTTGATCGTGCGAAATTCGTATCTGCCGTCGCTGTTTGTTATCATTGTGCCCTTGATTCGCGGGTTGGATGAGCTATTCTCCCCCTTGCGATAATAGCCCTCGGCATCGGTGTGATAAACATAAACCGTAACGCCCGCGGCCGGGGTTTTGCCATCCGGCAGATACACCGTTCCGATGACAACCAGCGGCTCACCAGGCTCGTCTTTGGCAGTGAGGACGGCCTTCCAGGAGCCGAAGGTGGTAAAAGCCTGCAGAGCGAACAAGCTAATCACCAATAAAAGTGCAATCATGGTTTGGCTATTTAGCCGGCGGCGTTGGTGTTTTAAAATCGTTTTGTTCATCGTTGCCTCGCATATTTTGAATAATCAGTAAATTAAAATTTTCAACAAAAAGTGATTGATCCCACGCGCGGGCAAAGGCTGCCGAGGTTACAGCGGCAACCAGTATTTTCCCCACGACTGGCCGAGGCCGAATTTATCGGCCCATAATTTTAACATGCGTTGATCGCCCTGCAACACTCCGGCGCGTGTCACGCCGGCGGGCGGGGAAACCAGCTCGACCATGCGGTCATAAACGCGGCCGCGTTCGCCGGGAGTGACGCGAACGAGCAGATGCCACAACGTAAAAGTATCTGCTTCGCGCGCTTCGGCCAGGACGAGGTTGAGCGCTTCCGTTTCACCACTCCCGAAGTCGCAACGCGTTAATGCCGCGCGCAACCCTTCGCTCGCATTTTCAGAGTAGGGCGTGCCCGGCGCTTGATTCGGCTGAATTTCACAAAGCGCGCCCGCAGGGACGACCGACTCCGGGCCGGCTTTATTTTCGAGCGCGACGTAGCCTCTGATGACGTGCAATCGGCCAAAGCCGTCGTCATTCATTTCCAGCGTATATTCACAACCGAGGTCGATGGCCAACGCGGAGGCAGTCTCCACAAAAAAAAGTCGCGGCGGCGCCCAGATTTCAGCGTGAATTTTTCCTCGCGCCAGCGCCAGACGGTGATCCGTCAGCCGTGTGTTGAGCAAGCGCAGGCGTGTCTGCGGCGCTAACTCCACCTGTCCGATTAGGCCAACGCGGACTTGGGCACGCGAGGAATCATCGGTTTCAAGCCATTCCCCCACTCTTAATTCTCCATTCGCCACGAGGCGCTGCGAACCGATTTGCGGCGCACCGGCTAATCGCGCCACTTGCCAGGTCGATTGGCGCGTTTGCGTAACAAACCAGACGCCACTACCA
>CAYUVM010000279.1:0-6385 GCA_964447935.1 uncultured Cytophagia bacterium
CCGCGAGCAGCGATTGCTGGTAATTGACTTCCGCATCGGCAAGAATATTGCGCGCGCGATCCAGCTCGAGTTTGGAAATCAGGTTTTTTTCAAACAACTTTTGCTTCTGCTCGAAATCGGCACGCTGATATTCGTATGCTTCTTTAGCGCGCTTCAAACCGAGCAGACGGTATTGATCGTCGCGCTGGTTGTAATTCACCTGTGCCGCGGCCTGGCCTGCGAGAATGCTGATGAGCAGTAAAGCGAGCTTAAAAAAACTTTGATAGAATTGTTTGTTCATCATAACATTTAGTGTTTCTCTGGTTGCGGCAACCACGAGCGGATTTGCCGGCCAATATTTTCGGCTGCCGGTGGATCATAGTTGGAAAGCACAATGATTGTGTAGTCGTTGGCTATGTCCTGCTCTACCATCGCGTTGATTCCGGGAGCGCCACCAGCGATGCCCAAACCACCATTCGTCGTTTTGACTAAACGCGAAGACGTTTTACCAGCAGCGCGCGCCAGTGGATTGGACCTCGGATCACCGAGCATCCAGCTCGTATATTCCGGACCCAACAACTTGCCTTGTTGTAACGCCAAGGTGAATTTCAACAAATCCGCCGCCGTCGAATAACCGCCGCCGGCGGAGCTGCCGCGACCCGGCGCCGTGTAAACATTGCTGCGGCGCACAGGATCTTCGCGCTCATCATTGGAAGCGCGACGCGTGTACCCGGTGGCGAGATTAGGTACGATCGCATCCATTTCATACGAATCGGTGTTTTGCATGCCGGCAGGTTTAAAGATGTTATTGCGAACATAGTTGTAATAATCCTGCCCGGTCACGGCTTCGATGATCGCGCCCAATACAATGTAACCGCCATTGGAATAACGGCGGCTCGTGCCCGGCTCGAATAAAAGCGGTTCGCTCGCGAACAAAGGTAAATAATCTTGGAGGCTGCGAATTTTATTCTTCGGAGTGTTTTCGTATTTTTCGCCAAAGAAGTCGCCAATGCCGGAGCTCATGTTTAAAAGCTGGCTGATCGTTACCTTTTCCGCGGCTTGCCGATTGGAGTAATCCGGAAGATGCTTGCCGAGCCGGTCCTCAAAAGCCAATTTGCCTTGTTCCGCGAGTTGCGCAATCGCAATCTTTGTGAAAGTTTTATAGATGGAGCCGAGATTGAATTTGGTGTCGAGCTGATTCGGTGCGTTGTAGTTGTGGTTGGCGAGTCCATAAGCCTTGTGGAAAATCGGCTCCCCCTTTTTCGCCACCATCACCACGCCGGAGAACTCGTCGGCCTGCGTTTGCTGGTCAAGATATGCACCGATGGTTGCCGACAATTCTGCATCGTTCGCCGGTTTTGGGGTCGACTGATCAAGGCCGGGTGGCGCATTGGAATCAACTTCATCGATACCAATGCCGGTGAGCTTGTGCGGCGGCGCGCCTTCGAAGGCAAAGCTAAATTGCGCCCACAATTTATTTTTGCTGAAAAATAAAACGGTGAGAGCGTTCGGTTCGACCGTGACGACGCGGCGCAATTCCAGCGCGCCGAGATCGGCATAAATCTGCTTGTACATTTCCTGCCGCTCAGCGTCGGTGCGTCTTTGCAATGCTGCCAGGGTCATGCTGTTCTTTTGAAATTCGAGCATACTCGAGGCATTGCCAGAATTGAAGGCTTGGATGTAAGCGGCAACGCGTTTTCCGGCTGGCGTATCCGGCAACTTGGTTTGTGCAACGGCGACCGTGGCACAAATACACAAAGCGAGACGTATAAAATGGGCTGGTTGCTTCATTTGAGTTTATCGTAAATCAGCAAGATACTTTTGACAAAACAAGTAACACGGCATTGAAAATTTTAAATTGGAAGTTTTCAATGCGTGCCGGTTCATTGATTGGCTCGCATCATGACGCGGCCCTGCGGCGCTTCCGGCTTAGTCAATGACGCTTGCATCGGCTTGCCATCGCGCTTGTATTTCAATTCAAGCTTCGCGCCGACCGCGAGTTTTTCGTACATTTCGGAAAGCTGTTGTGTGGAAGTAATCTTCACGCCGTTCAAAGATTCGACAATGTCATCAACTTTGAAATCCGCATCTTTGCCGGTGCTCTGCATCACTCCAACAACTTTAAAGCTTTCATCCTTTTTACCAACGATGATACCAAGCCCGAGCAGCGGCGCAACATCTTGGCCACCGCCGCCGAAAACCATGCGCCGCACAGTGCTGCCACCGGGCATCGTGCCAGCAGTGGTTGACATCTGCATTTGCATTTTCGGCAAATCTTTGGGATCGGCTTTGGCAAAAGCCACAATCATGCGCTCCTCACCGCGCTTCACACCCAATTTAAAATCGGCGCCGATCGCCGTGGTGCTGTACGCTTCTTCAAGCTCCTTTAGCGTTTTGAGGCGTTTGCCGTTGCACATTAGAATGATATCGCCGTCTTTTATATCAATCTCCTTGTAAGCTTTGGGCCGCATATCTGCCGGCATGGCGTGGAGAACTTTAAGCTCTTTGCTGTTGTCGACCACGACGGCGCCAACTTCGCCAATTGTAAACGGTTGCCCAACGATTTTATCCAGCGAGGAATCCGAGCGGCTGACAAAAACTTGTGCAGTTGCGGTTATGGCCATTAAGGTGAGAGCAATCATTGCGGTAAAAGCGCGCTGCATAATCTTTCTCCTTGAAAAAGTAAATTTTATTTTGTAGTAAATAGCCGGCTCCGAAAGGAGCCGTTACGAACGCTTTTAAACTATGACGATTCAATATACGTCGGAAGTTTTATTTTGGTTAGTTAAAGAGTGTTAGGAAGTGTTAAAAAGTGTTAAAGGATGAGCATTTTTGCAAGTTTTCTCGTAAATTAAGACATGAAGTTATCGATGAAAACGATGGCGTTGATTGTGGGCCTGATGTCGCTCGCTTTGCTGGGCTTGATCGGCATTCAACTTTATTTGCTTGATCATGCGATGGAGTTGAAGAAGCAGGCGTTTCGGCAAAATGTCAATGCCGCGCTCACCAGCATCGTGCAGCAACTCGAAACGAGAGAAATGACGACGAAGGTTTTTAACATCGCGGTAAATACTTTGCCGCACCCGCCGATGGCCTTTTTCGGCATGAATGTTGAGCACGACAGCCGAGGGCAATCCGATAGCCTGCGCGTCACCGGCCGGATTCGGCTCAAAGAGCAGCCGCAATTTAAGATCGACAGCAACAGAGTTTGGTATGATTTGCCAACGCCGCAACATGTCCGGCTCATGTTGTTGGATTCGCTCGGCCAGAAATCAATTCAGCTCATTGATGATTTTAAACCGGCGGGCAAGCACGAAGAGATTTTGCAAGCGTTGCCTTTTAAGCAGGGCGCGGTTTTTCTCAGTTTTACCACGGATAGCACTTCTTTTGTAACGAAGATGGATCACGGCAAAGCCGGGGAGATCATTCCCCCTGCGCTTTCATCGGAGAAAAGGCAGTTGATCGTGCGAAGAGTTCTGGACGATATAACGAGCGCTAAATTCATTCCTTGGGAAACGCGCGTGCCTCCGGCAGTTTTGGATTCTTTGATTCAAACTACTTTGAGCGCAAAAGGCATTGCGACGGCTTATGCCTATGGTGTTATTACCGCTCCGCAGGACTCGTTGTATTTTGCCAAGCCGGCAAAGTTTATGGGCGAGATCAAAAATTCCGAATTTCGCGGCCGGCTTTTTCCGAACGATATTTTTGCTACCCACGATGAGCTGGCTTTATATTTTCCGCAACAGAATATGTATTTGCTCAAACAGATGGTGGGCGTGTTGGTCTCGTCGTTTATTTTGCTGGCCGTCATCGTGTGCGGTTTTGTGTACACGGTGCGAACGATCTACAAACAAAAGCAGTTTTCCGGCTTGCTGGCGGATTTTATCAATAATATGACGCACGAATTTAAAACGCCGATTTCAACGATTGCCCTGGCCAGCGAAGCGTTGGCCAATGCTGAAATTGCCAAAGATGAAAATCGCTTGCAGCGCTACAACCGCATTATTCGCGATGAAAACACGCGCATGCGCAATCAAGTGGAAAAGATTTTGGAAATGGCCGCGCTGGAAGAAGGCGACTATGAGCTTAATCTGGCGCCGATTGATGCGCATCAAGTGATTGCCGAAGCCGTGCAAAATATCGCCTTGCAAGTGGAAAAAAGAGGCGGCCGTATTGATTGTCAACTCGAAGCCCAGGCGCATGTCGTTGAAGCCGATGAAGTGCATTTGACGAATATCATTCACAATCTGCTCGATAATGCCAATAAATACTCGCCCGCAGCGCCGATGATCAATATTGCCACGGCGAATTTAAACGGCGATCTTAAGATTTGCATTGCGGATAACGGCATCGGGTTGCGGGCGGAAGATCAGAAGCGCGTGTTTGAAAAATATTATCGTGTCTCAACCGGCAACGTGCACGATGTTAAAGGTTTCGGCCTCGGCTTGAGTTACGTCAAATTAATGATCGAAGCGCATCACGGCGCGATCGCTGTAAAGAGTGAATTGCAGCGGGGCAGCGAATTTGAGATTTGTCTGCCCGTGCACCCACCCCCCAACCCGGTTTAACGAAATTCGGTGATCAGAAAATTTTTATGGCGCGCAACAAAATTTTGTTGATTGAAGACGATCCCAATCTCGGCTTCATTCTCAACGAAAATCTCGAACTGCAGGGTTTTGCGGTAAAACTTTGTGTCGATGGCGAACAGGGCTTGTCGGCTTATCAGCGCGACAAATTTGACTTGTGCCTGGTGGATGTGATGCTGCCGAAAAAAGACGGCTTCACATTTGCGCGCGAGGTGCGCCGCAGCGACGACAAGATCCCCATCATTTTTCTCACGGCGAAATCGCTGAAAGACGACCGGATTGAAGGCTTCAAGCTGGGCGGGGACGATTACATCACAAAGCCGTTCAGTATGGAAGAACTGGTTTTGCGCATTCACGCTGTGCTCAAACGTGTCAAGCCCAATGCCGAGACGCAGAAGACCAAACAAGTGTTTGCGATGGGGAAATTTGTTTTTGATTACGAACAACAGCTTTTGCAGAACGGGACGCAGCAGCAAAAACTCACTTCCAAAGAATCGGAGCTGATGAAGCTGCTTTGCTTGCATATAAATGAAACGCTGGAACGCGAGATGGCGCTGAAATTGGTGTGGGGTGAAGATAGCTATTTCAATGGCCGCAGCATGGACGTATTTATTTCAAAGCTACGAAAGTATCTGCAGGAAGACAAGAACGTGGAGATTATAAATGTACACGGCAAGGGCTTTAAACTGATTGTGCGATAAACCTTCTACCCGCCTTCCGCAGACGACGCTGTCGGGGTTCCGCTTTGGCCATTTCTCTTTTGGGTGTATTTATTTTTTTCTCCTGCCGCGGCCCTTTCCAGCAGGCGATGAGTTGCAGCATGATCAACGCATCGTGCTGGCGTTCATAGCTTTCGAAGTCCTGGATGACGGCGCAGGGTTCGCCGTTGTGGGTGATGATGACGGGTTGCCGCGAAGCATACATCTCGGCAATAAGCTGGTCGGCATGAGTCATCAAATAGCCAAGCGATTTGCAACCATCCTCAGATTTCATCGCACGCTCCTTTGGTTAGGTGGGTTTTGCCGCAACGAACGGGCAAAGGCTTTTGACCAAAAGTATCGCTGCTTTGAAAGGTAAAAATTGGATTTGTAAGAAGCAAATGAATTTTTACGGAAGGGAAAATGAAGAGGGCAAGGCGGAAATGGGTAAGCAACAGGCACTAGCGCTTTGCTCAACTTTCCGTATTTGTTGAGGAAGTGCCTTTTTCCGTCAGTGCGGTTTTCTTTCCGGATTTGCCGTCGCGAACATAATCCGTAATATAGAAACCACTGCCTCTGAAGCTCAAACCCACTTCGGGCGTAAAAAGTTTTTGCACGTTTTCATCACCACAACGAGGGCAGGCATTCAATGGCGGGTCGGAAAATTTTTGCAACACTTCATGCTTCGTCTGACACGTCTGACATTGATACACGTAAATTGGCATATTCTGCTCTCATAAAATTAAAAGCGGATGCTGGCGGCTCGTTATTTAAGAACGAGCCACCAGTATTCAGTAACCAGCTACAGGCGCAGCTTAATTAATCTTGATCGGAATCTCTTTCGGGCGCGCTTCCTCGGCTTTCGGCATGCTCAGGTGCAATACGCCGTCTTTGAATTTCGCATCGATCTTATCGACCATCACGCGCGACGGCACGCGGAAGGAACGCTCAAACGCGCCGAAGCTGCGTTCGACGCGATGATAATTTTTGCGCTTCTCTTCTTTCTCTTGTCTTTTCTCGCCGCGAAGCGAAAGAATGCCATCTTGAAAGTTGATCTTGACATCGTCTTAGCTCAAGCCCGGCAACTCGGCGAGTGCTGCGGTCAACGCGGAAATATCGCCA
>CAYUVM010000280.1:0-6374 GCA_964447935.1 uncultured Cytophagia bacterium
ATTTTCCATGACATGCGTTGCAGTGTCGAAGATGCGGTCGATATACATTGCTTTCATGAAATTCAGCATCTCTTGCGCTTTGGCTTCATAGGGCACGCCCAGCGCATCGCCCCAAATTGTAATCGCCCCGATGCTGCCGTGGTGCGCGTGGCCGAGCAGTTGGTTCGAAAGCTGCACGTGCATATCGGGATTGGCGTCTTTTTCACGATGGGTGTAAAGGTCAATCAAGCCTTGGGCAATTTTTTGTTTCTCGGCGAGTTGCAACATCGGGAAACACCAATCATAGACGCAGCCGAGCGCGAGATTGATGTAGCCGCCGGAGAAACTGCGCAGCGCCGGTGAATCGTGTCCATCCACGTAGCCGCGAATCATTGCAATCCGCAACGCCAGGTCAATAGCACGGCGGCCATACTCTTCGCGCGTGTGGCCGAAACGAAAACGCGGCATTTGCGCGAGATCGATCAAATAAAGAAAGGCAAAATTACGCGCGTCGTGAAATTTGTAATTCTGCGGAATGTTATCGATGGATTCGTTGAAAAGGCCGTCCATCACCGTAATGAAATTTTGCAATTCACTCGCGTAAATCGTATTCAATTGTTGCCGCAACGCAGGCAACGCTTCGGCGGTGAAAAATAGGCGCGGATGAACTTTGCGCGCGAGTGGGCTGCCGGCGGGCGGCGTGTAAGCTGGCAAGGCTTGGCCAGCGGAATCTTCAGGTATTCCAAATGAAAATACCGACAGGGTGGTAGCAACTAGGCTTAGAAAAAATTTCCTGTAAATATTCAAGATGCACTTCCTGTCGTTATTGAGCCCTATGTTACTTTTTCAAAGAATCTGGATTTTCGTCCTGTATTTCATTTACTTTATCATATTGGCTTCGACTCCTTATAGTAGTATCCAAACGAGCTCTTTCTAAATGTTTCAATATAGTGTGTGTAATGGCACTGCGATTTTGACGAGAACTAATTTCAATATCTAATCGATTTGCTAAAGCGCGAAGCGCTGCGGTTTTCTTCCATTGCGGATCAGAGTCCAATAATTGTCTAACGTCTTGTAGACTCATTGTATTGAGAGATTTTATTAATTCTTCGGGTATTTCTAAAGGCAAATCACTTTCTGCTTCATCCGAGGCTCTACTATTAAGCTTTGAAAAATTGGTTTCACTTTTATTGGGAGTTTTTTTTCCCTTTAGGATTTCTAGAATCTCATTTAGGGCTGCTTCAATATTTTTATCTGGCAACTCGTATAAAACATCCGAAAACACTTTTAGGATTCGAGCTAATTCATGAGATCTCATTTCTTATAGCACTCCTTCCGTGGTTAGTTTGTTATGAGTCAAATCTTTGAAAAAAAGCAACCAGTTGGCTGGTTAGCCAGTTTATCAGTTAACAGGCAAACCGACTAACCTTCTCTTCTCTGTTGGGCTCCGGTTTATCCGGGTTATGGAATGCGTCTGAGTAATTCATCAACTATTTTATTTAAATAATTTGCTTGCTTTTCGGCATTTTGTTTCGACTTCGGTAAGTGTTCAAAACTGTATATTGTAAGATTATTTTCTGCAGCCACCGAGATACCGTCTCCGTCAGTTAAGTATACTTCATTAAATGGGTTTCCGGGATGCTGATCGGCAACAAGGCGCATTGTTTTATAATGAGTATCTTTAGGTCGACCACTATACTCATCAACCATATTAAAAATAATACCTGCAAATTCAGTATCATGGTATTCTATTGCTGTTCCTGAATAATTTATCATAGATTTAAAGTCATTATTCAATTCCTCCATTTTAACTTTAATCAGCGATATGCCAACTGTAGATAAGAAGTCTGGAATAGCCGGTATAAGATAATATTCACTGGCAAAAAATGCATTTTGTGTGACCAAATTAATATTGGGTGGACAATCCAAAAAAATGTAGTCATAATCATCCTTTACCCGTGATAAGGCGTTAAAAAGAATCGACAACTTTTCTAACTCATATTTAGTCTCTTCTTTATGAGAGGCTCCAGTTCTCCTTTCTCTTGCCAAGCGTAAGTCTACCAATACAAGTTCTTGATGTGAAAGAAGTATATCCACGCCATTCCAAACTTTTTGAGGGGATGATGCAATAGGTTGCTTTAATATTAATGAACTAATATCAAATTGATCGGATATGAAATAAGAATCAAACATTTTTTTCAATGTCGGTTGATTATTTTCATAAACTTGCTTTACATATTTATCTACACCTAATGCTAGAAATGATAAATTGCATTGTGGGTCCAAATCTACAAGCAGTACGCGGCATCCGGCTTTACTTCTACGTCTGACTCCTACTCCAAGATGCAAAGCAAGAGTTGACTTACCTACACCACCTTTCCAGTTGATCATGCTAATAATATTACACATAATTCCTCCTAAATTTTATAAATACATCAGTGAAATAAAACAGTAAATAATGCAAATATCATCTGTCCTGCTTATATAAGGAAACGTGACTAACCGCCACGTAAAGTCGGAGTTCTAGGCATTGTCATCGCCTCGACAACCGCCGCTTGCTTCTTGGCTAAAATTTTTCTCAGCACCACTTCATGCGGTGCTTTCATCGGCGCGGTTGGTGGCTCTGATACTTTGGGCTGTCGTAGAAAAATATTGTAGAGCGCACAACTAAATGCGACGAACCAGTAAAGCGTATCGAGATCGTTGTTGTTGTGCGTGTAAATGCTCAATGAAATACCAATTAGCCCCAATTCAAAAGCCAGTGCGTAAAGCTGCAAGCCGGTCGGCGGCTGGTCTTTTATCATCGTCTTACGGATTCTTCGAAGATAGTACCACGTCAAAAAAAACGTCATTCCCCAGATCAAAAAACCGACGATACCAAACTCACAGGCGACTTTTAAGTAGCTGTTGTGCGCATCGCGGGTGCCGACATTCGAAATATACTCGTCCGGAATATAGGGCAATGAAATCAGCGAATAATTGTTGTATCCGATGCCCCACGGATAACGCTGCAAAATTTCCCAACTCGCCTGATTAATCACGCTGCGGGAGGCCGCCGAACTTTCAGAGCTCGGATCGAGAATCGTGGCCATTTCTTCCCAGTAGCCCGGCGGGGTAAGCACAAAAACAAACAGCACCACGGCAACGATAAACGGCACGAAACTTTTTTTACGCACGCTGTTCGGAGCGAAAACCCAGTAAAACGCCATCGAGGTACACAGCGCGACAAAGGTGGCGCGCAGACCTTCCGGCGTGACCGGCATAAAATCGAGCACAAATGGTAAAATAAAATAAGCGCCGAGCCGTTCCCATTTCGTTCCAAAGATCGCCATGATGACGAGCATGGGAAAAAACATCATAATGTGTACGCCCGTGCCGCCGGTGGCAATGCCGATTTCATTCTCTTTAATCCAATCCCAATCTACGCCCCAACGCGCCATAAACGAGGTATACCAGATGCAAATCAACGTCACCCAGATCACAATGCGCATCTCATCCTCGGTTTGGATGATTTTAATCATCAGCCACGAGAACAGAATGATTTTGGAAAATTCGAATGTATCTTGAAACGCCAAACTTACCGAGGAGGCCGCCCAACTGCTCGTCAGCACGCAGATCAACAGAAAGGCCAACAGCCACCGCATGGGCGCTTGCGCCGGGGTGTCGAGTTTTTGCAATTCACCCCGATTGATTAAATAAGAGAGCAATAACGTTATCGTTGCATAAAACTGAAAGCGGATTTCTTCGAGGCCGGCGCCAAAGATGCGCAGATTCAAATGAAAAAGAACGATAACCAGGCACACGCCAATTAGAGGCCGGCGCAGCGTCCAAAAACAGGCGACGACTAACAACACAATGGCAATGCCAGCGCGAAGTGACATGCAAAGTTTCTCGGTTCACTTAGAAGTTTAACATCAAGCTTGCGCAGCCCATGGGCGAGCACAAAGTTGACGAAAGTTTCATCAAAATTATATTGTAGCAGCGTTCACCCCTGAACGCGGAAGAATATTCTAAAGCAGCATCTCCGGCTGGAGCGGGTTGGCTTCGCCAGCGCGCGCTACGGTTTGGCGCACATGTTGCGAAATGTTTGCGGTAAGATTATTAAAGTTGTCGGTTTGCAAAACAATCAAATGTGGAAACGTTTTTGTCAGTTGCAGATAATTTTGATGGAGTTGCTGCACATACGCCCCATCGTAATTCGGTCGGCGGTGCAAAATGGTTCGCGGGGGGGCGATCAACATCAAGGCCAGTTGCGGCCTCGGCAGGGCGGTTTTAATCAACACTAAATAAAACCGTTCAAAGCGGCCGGCTAAAGAATAGTGCACAAGGCTGTCGTAATAAAAGCGATCCACAATAATGATTTTTCGGCGTAAGCGTATCGCCGCAAAGATGCGGAAAAGCATAATGCGCCAGAGGTAGACCATTGTTCTCGTCAGCGTGAGCTTGAGAATGGCTTGATGCCGCAGCGTTGTCGTGTGGCGTGGTGCTTTCGTCTTCCTCGGCATCGGTGAAATCGTCTGGTGCTTTTTGGCAAACATGGCCCGTAAAATTCGGCGCGCCTTCAAAAAACGAAATCGCAGATAAATGACCGGATAACCGGCTTCCTGCAAGAACCGATGCGTCTGTTTGGCATTGGTGCTCTTACCGCTGCCGACGATTCCAGAAAAAGTAATGAGCATGGCTCGACCGAAATAACTATGCTAAACCTAAACGTTGCTTGATTTTGCTAATTTTCTCTTTTGCTTTGATTAACACACCCTGCGCATCATTCGACAATTCTTCATATAAGTCAACTACACGCTTGGGACGCCACACGAGCAGAACACCGACGTAAGCAATCAAGCCCGCCGTGCTTGAAACAAGCAGCATCGCCAGCGAATGTTCGCCGAGTAAATTTGCCAACCCCCTATTTACACCCCACATGGTTGCGGCCATAAAAACACTGCCCACGATGGCCGGCCATTGCGGCGTCAAATATTCCCGCCACCCGATCAAACTGACGCGCCGGATTAAATTGATCATCAATACCATGATGATAATCGAAGTGGCCGTCACGGCGACGGACACGCCATTAATGCCCCATTGCACTCCAATGCAAACCGCCACGGCAAGAATCGCAAACTCGATAACCCGGCGCAGCGCGGTGCGTTTGACAAATCCGCTCGTGGTAATAACGGAATTTAAAAACGGATCCAGCGCGCGCAAGATTCCGGCAACACACATAATTTGCACGCAAGTGATGGTGGGCGCCCACTTCTCGCCTAACACCACATAAACAAACGCAGGCGCGGCCATCAGCATCACCACTTGAATGGGATATGCTATCAGCGATACCGATAAAACCAATTTTTCGAACCCGCGCTTCACCCGTTCCGGCTCTTTTTGTACGCGCGCAAAAGCCGGAAACATCACACTGCTCAACGCCCGGGTAATGCGTTTCCGTGGCGTCTTCATTAATTCAAATGCTTTGGTATAATAGCCAAGCTGCTGCGAATCCAGCACCCGTCCGATGATCAAATAATCCACGTTGTCGGAAAGATAGCGAAACAAATTGCGTAGAAAAACCCAGTTGCCATACCCAAAAAGTTCTTTGCTCGTTTCGCGGTCAAATTGCAGCCGCGGCCGCCAACCGGAAAGTTGGATAGCCCGCAGCGAGGACCAGATCAAACCGCAAAATTCGCCGATCACCAGGCCCCAGACGCCGTAACCGAGCGCCGCAAAAATCAAGGCGCCGGCCAGTTGCACTGTGCGATCGATCGCTAACACCTGCGAATATGCTTTGAAATTCATATCGCGTTGCAGCATCGTCACCGGCGAAGTCGAGAAACATTCCAGCACGATATAAAAGCTGAACACCGGCAGGTAAGTTTTTAAGATCGGCTCTTTAAAAAAAGTTGCAATATACGGCGTACAAATCAGAACGATCACCCACAACACAGTTTTAAAAGTAAGGTCGAGCACAAATAACGTATTCACGTGCTCCGGCCGCACTTCTTTGTTGCGTTGAATCAACCCCATATTGAAACCAAATTCACCAAATTTTGTTGCAAATCCAATCACCAGCCAGCCATATTGGAGAATGCCGAAATCGGTCGGGTCGAGCAGGCGCGCTAAAAAAATGCTGCCGACCATTTGCGTAAAAGTGTTGCCCATTCTGGCAATGACTGTATAAAAGACCCCGGCTTTGGCCAGTTTACCAACGTTTTTATTTTTTGAATTTGACGCATCTTGCTCAGCACCAGCTACAACAGTTGCATCATCTTTGTGCTGCTCTTCAATTTTGGCGTTGAGCATATTTTTCAATTTGGGTCAGAATCTGTTCGAGGTAGTTTTGTTCAAAATCGACAACGGTTTTCTCCACGCTCACACTCGTGTCCAAAATTTTTAAGGCATAC
>CAYUVM010000281.1:0-6361 GCA_964447935.1 uncultured Cytophagia bacterium
TGCCAGAGAAAAGCAATGAAAAATTCGCCTTGCATCGTGAAGCCGCGTTTCATATATTAAAAAGCGCTTGCGAGCCGGCATACTGGTCAGTTACGCAAGTGCCGGCTGCTTTGCCGAGGTGTCACGCAAGAAACTAAAGATAAATTTCAAGCCCGCTAACCAGTCAGCACCAACTTATGAGCACGAATAACAATCGTCCGACGAAATCCAGCAACCCGTTGTGGAGCAATATTTTTAAAAAGAAAAACGGCGATGATGAAGGCATCATCAAAACCCTGCGCTTGGTGCCGCTCTTTGCCGATATGAACGACGGCGAACTGCGTGAATTCGAAAAGCTTATTCATCGCCGCACCTTCAAAGCGAACGAGACGATTTTTTGGGAAGGTGAGCCCGGGGTGGGAATGTATGTTATTCAACGCGGTGTGGTGGCCATTTTTAAACATGCGCCGGGCGAAGGCCGCGAAGAGTTGGCGACTTTGCGCAACGGCGAATTCTTTGGCGAGCTGGCGCTGCTCGATGAGACGCCGCGCTCTGCCACCGCCGTGGCCAAGGAGCCGGCGGATATTATTGGCTTGTTCCGGCCCGATCTGTTTGAGCTGCTCGAGCGCAAGCCCCGGCTGGGCAATAAATTTCTTTTTCAACTCGCTTCAATTGTCGGCGAACGCCTCAAAAACACCAATTCCGAAATGCAAGCCTTGCGGGCTCAGTTGGATAAATCGGGAATTATTGTTTAGGAGTGCCGATTAAATAACTGCTCCCATGATCGTCATGCCCGAACGCTTTAATCGGGCATCCACGCTTTTAGAAACTGGATTTCTGCCCCAAGCGCGCGGGAATAACAACCTATAAACGGCAATTTGATTTAAAACGAAAACCCCATGAAACAAATATGACTCATGGGGTTTTTAAATTTTATAAAGATTACTGTCAACCTTTTTTGCTGCTCTTTTCTTTCTTCGCTTTGCGCGTCAGCGTCGTTGTGCCGTTCATTTCTTTGCCATCCGGGCCGGTGCCTTTGAACGTCATCACCATTTTATCATCGGCCACTTTTTCAATGGTGCGGGTTTCCGGCCCGGTGCCGCCTTCCCACGCCATGGTGATTTTGTTGTCCGTGCGGGTGCCCTTGCCCGTGGAAATATCGCGGAACGAACCGAACCAATAACCGACATATTCTTTGGATTGGGCATTTACCGTCATCATTCCGCGGCCTTTGTACACCATCGCCGCAGCGCCCTCGCCGATCTTTTGTTTGTAGTGCACATCAACGAATTGATGCTCCAGGTCCCAATCGACTTTCATCTCATCTGCGGTTTTGCCCATTGAGCTTTCGGTTGTCCCTTCCCATTCGCCGATCATCCAGTCATAAAGATCTTCCTGCAAAGCGGCGGGGGGAGGGGCCTGCGCCAAGAGTGGGAGCGCTAGGCTCATCAACACGACGGCCAAGAGATTCATCACATTTCTTTTCATAATACATTCTCCAAAAATGGTTGGTGAAAAGTTAATCGCAAAAAATGACGCAGAATTTTTTGATTATGAAATTTTAAAACTATTTGTGAGTGGGCGCCAAAAAATACCTGATAAAATGTGGCATCATGCGCAACATCGCCGCGATCACCAGCAATGGCCCGAAAAGCAAATTTAAGAATTTTTTCCGCCAGCTGGTTTCGTGTTTACGAAAATAGCGCCAAAAAGATACATGCGAACTCCAGATCGCCGCAATCTGTGCCTGCCGCACGCTAACGCCTTGCGCATGAATAATCTGTACGGACGGCTCGAAACGAATTTTCCAGCCGCTGCTCCAAACGCGCCGGCACCAATCCACATCGCTGAAAAAAATCGGGAACTGTTCGTCCCACCAACTCACTTGTTGCATCACCTCGGCCTTTGCCAGCAAACAAGCGCCTTGCGGCTGCTCAACCTCCGCTGCGTGGCGATGATCAAAACCGCCCATTTTCCAGCGGTTCAGGATTGCCGAATGCGGAAACAGCCGCGACAGGCCGGACAATTCGCAAAACAAATCCCAATGCGTCGGAAAACGCCGGCAAGAAAGCTGAATTTCCCCATTGTGATGAATGAGTTGCGGCGCGATAACGCCGGTCCCAGGAAACGCATAAAGTTTTTTTAACAACGCGGCCAGGCTGACTGACGGCAAAATGGTATCGGGGTTTAAAAATAATACGGGCGTATTTTTATGGCCCGGTTGCGCGAAATAATGCGCCAGCCCCTGATTCACTGCACAAGTAAAGCCAAGATTGGCTTTATTCAAAATCAACTCAATACTAAAGCGCGAAGGCGGCAGAGTTTTTATCGTGGTTTGTATCATCTCGCGCGTGCCATCGGTTGAAGCGTTGTCAATTAAAATGAGTTCCAGGCGCCGCTCGGGGTCCGCGTGGAGCAAAGATTGAAGACATTCACTAATTTCACTGGCATTTTGAAAGGTGACAATAATAATAGCAATCGTAGTGGGGATGATTGCAGCCGGTGTTGGAGGAGGAGCGGGCATTTAAAGAATTTGCGCGACTGATTATTCCACCACGAACAACTCTCTCGACATCGGCGTTAACACTTCGTTGCCGGCGGCGGTGACGAGCAGATCGTCTTCAATGCGAACGCCACCGAGATTGGGAAAATACACGCCCGGCTCGATGGTAATAACGGCGTTTTCCGTGATCACATCTTTGCTTTCCGGCCCGATACGCGGCAGCGAATGCACATCAAGTCCGAGGCCGTGGCCGAGCGAGTGATTAAATTCCTCGGCGAACCCGCAGGACGCTAAATATTTGCGGGCGACTTCATCAAGCTGAATGCCTTCCATGCCCGGCCACGCCGCTTCACAAGCGAGATGGCAGGCCTCTTTGACGGCAAAATAAGCTTGCCGCAGCTTGGCCGGCGGCTCGCCCACGGCAACGGTGCGGGTGACATCCGAAGCGTAGCCCTCGACCGTGCAGCCGAAATCAATCACAACCAAATCACCGGATTGCAAACGGCGTTCGGTGCTGCGCCCATGCGGCAATGCGGCGCGCGGGCCGCTGGCGACGATGGGATCAAACGGCTCAGTTTCGGAGCCTAATTTTCGGCTGTGATAAATAAGCTCGGCGGCAATATCGGATTCTTTCACGCCGCGCCGAATGGACGGCAAGACCCGATCCCACACGGCGCCGGCCATGGCCCCGGCCCGGCGTAAACTCTCGATTTCTGCGGGCGCTTTGGGGATGGCGATTTTTTCGACAAAATGTTCGGTGGCAACAAAGCGCAGTTGCGCAAAACTTTTTTGCAATTGTGAAAAATAGCGAAAACTCAAATGCGAGGCTTCGAAGCCCAACCGGCTGCCGGCGGCCAAAATTTTTTGCTCTTTTAACGGGGCAAATAAATCGCGGCGCACGACGAAAATTTCGGCGTGGCGAACCTCCGCCTGCGCCTGCTCGCGATAGCGCCAGTCGGTGATAAAAAAGCAAAGGTCTGAGGTGATTAGCCCCAGACCGTTGGAACCGGTGAAACCGAAGAGATAGCGCAAATGCGGCGCCGCGCTGACGAGAAACGACGCTACTTCCGCACGGCGCATCTCGGCCCGGACGCGCTCGATTCTATCCAGCATTCTGAGTCTCTAACAAGCGTTTCTTTAAATAGTCAATTTTATCGCGGTACTGTTTGTTGTTCGGCTCTTTGCGGCTCAACAGTTCAAAAACGCCGATAGCCTTGGTGTATTGGCCTTGCGCCGCATAAATTTCTCCAAGCGTCGGCGTCACGATTTTTTCGCGCTCACTGGCGGAAATGGTAGACGTCAGATCGTCACCGGGATTTTCCAAGATTTTGGGGCGCCGGGCCGGCAGACGATTCGCGGCCGCGCGTAAACTCGCGCGCGACGAGGGATTGTTTTCATCGCGGGCAGCGTCATTCAAATCCATTCCCGCAGATTTCGACGGCGCAATGGTGGTGGGATCACCGTCAAAATCGAGATCCAAATCAACCGGGCGCGTGGGAATACGCGCAGGGGGCGTGCGCGCCGGTGGTGTAACACTGACGGTATTTTCGCCGAAGCCGTTGTTGTTAACAGTCTCGAAATCATCCCGGTGCTCTTCGACGCGGTTATTCACCGGCGGCAAGGAATTTTTGCCGGCCGGGGGCGCTGGTTTATCATCGAGAATTTCATCTTGAAAGATGTCGTCGAGAATATACGAAAAGCGTTCCTCGTCATTCGGCGGCGCTGCTGTTGTTTCAGCGTCGGTGTCGGCGGAGGTGTAAATTTCCGCTGGTGGTGCAAAGTCGGCTCGCAACATGCCCTCGGACTCAATGTCTGATGCCGCCGGTAAAAATTCATCTTCCAGCGCGCTGGGGGGCGGTGCATAAAAATCATCGTCGGGCAGAGGCGGTATGGTGACGGGGGCAGCAGGCTTCATGCTGAACGGCGAGGGCGAGGGGGGCGGTTCCATCGCCGGGCGCACGTCCCGGCGAATTGGCGCGGCTGGTTCCAATTTTTCCATTTTCGCTTTTTGCGCCAACTCTTCGATGACGGCGCGCACGCCTTTGTCGAGCGGATCGATCTGCAAGATTTTGCGATAACTCATCTCGCAGGTGTTGTCCCAGCCGATTTCGCGCATAAGATCGCCGTAGTATTTATGCGCGGCGAGATAACGCGGGTCAAACAGCAGCACGCGTTTAAATTCCTTCTCGGCTTGATCAAAGAGTTTCTTTTTTAAATAGCATTTGCCCAGCACCATGTGGCCGGTAACATAGGAGGGATGCCGGCGCAGGCCGTCCTCGCAAAGCTGAATGGCTTCATCGACACGACCCAATTTCAACAGGGAGTCGGCGACGCGGCCAAAGGTCAACGAATTGGGATTTTGTTGCAGCAAAACCTGCAATGATTCGAGGCTGCCGAAGTCTTCGGATGCCATAACCCTAACTCACTACAAATAGATGTTCCTGAACCAACCCTCGAATAAAATGAGGGCCACTCTTATTGATTTCGGTTCCGCTCAGCCCGACTTCTTTTCATTATAGTCATGGTGAGCGGAGTCGAACCATGACACCCTTCGACTTCACTCAGGGTGACGAGACCAGGCATTCAGCACGCCATTACGCCGGAGTCGCTTCCGGGCGCAATTTGCCGTAACCGGCTTTATTGGAAAAAAACATCGTCACGCGCGGCCATAGATATTGTTTGAACGACAGATAGGCAATAAAACTATAGCCGAGAAAGTACAAAGTTTGAAAGGGAATGGCGGCGACTTCACCGTAATAAATCGCCACGCCGATGCCGGTCAAACAATAAAGCGCCAGCAACAATTCCGGAATGCCGTTGCGCATGCCGCGCTGCCAAAATTCGCGCGTGATGAAATATTGTTTATCCGCAAAACCGTCGTGCCCGCTTTCCAAATGATACTTGGGCGTGCGCAAAAACTCGCCGCGATATTTAAACAACCCCTGCAAAATCGCGCGGGTGTTGTTGATCGACAGCCCCATGCTGCCGGCCATGAACAATGGAAAATATAGAATCCGGCGCTGCCAGTCCGGATAGCTCTCGCGCAGCGCGGTTAGATACATGAGAAACGAGCCAAAGAACGCCAGCACGAAAATTGAGATAACCGCAAAAAACAACGTGTGGTCATTGGCGCTTTCATTCTTAATAATCACCAGCGGCAAATTCAAAAGCCCGACAATCAAAATAAACGGAAACACCAGATTGTTGGTCAAGTGCACCGTCGATTGCAATTTGACGTGCAACGGTAACGAGGATTTCCACACGCGCGGCAGATTCTTTTTGGCGGTTTGAATCGCGCCTTTGGTCCAGCGAAATTGCTGCGACTTGACGCCGCCAATTTCTGCGGGCAATTCCGATTGGCACACGGTGTCCGGCATAAACACAAATTTCCAGCCGCGCAGTTGGGCGCGATAGCTGAGATCCAAATCTTCCGTGAGGGTATCGTCGGTCCAGTTCCCGGCGTCTATCACGCATGTGCGGCGCCACACGCCGGCGGTGCCGTTGAAATTGATAAAATAACCGGCACGATTGCGCGCGGTTTGTTCAACCACAAAATGCCCGTCGAGGCCGATGGCCTGGCCGCGCGTGAGCATGGAATAGTCGCTATTCAAATGGCCCCAGCGGGTTTGCACCACGCCAACTTTGGCGTCTTGAAAATGGGGCAAGGTTTGGCGCAGAAAATCTGCCGGCGGCACAAAATCCGCATCAAAAATTGCGATAAACTCACCCGTCGCGACGGCCAAACCTTCGCGCAGCGCACCGGCTTTGTAGCCTTGGCGGCTGGCGCGATGCAGCACTTTGATGTCGAAACCCTGCTGTTGATAATGCGCGGCCCACTATTTCGAGAGGCTGGTCGTATCGTCGGTAGAATCATCCAAC
>CAYUVM010000282.1:0-6315 GCA_964447935.1 uncultured Cytophagia bacterium
GGAATTATTTTTTTTATTTGCATTTCGGCCGAGGATGGCCCAATTTCTGCAAAAGCATTATTGTCTGATGCCGCCTGCTTCAGATCCTATTACTTTAAACACCTGCATTACTAAACTTAGATCAGTTTTTTTGGTTTTATCAGCAGAATCACTTTTTACCTTTTTGAAAGTGATATGGTCAAACTTTTTTCATACTTCGCGCTGCTGCTGATTTTAGCTTGCAATTTCACTCCGGCGCACGCGCAAAGCGGTTTCGCCGCCAGTTCATGGCCGGGTCCGCGCCATGATAAGCAGCTCACTGGCCGCGCCTCCATAGTTGGCCCGAACGATCCGATTTTGCGATGGACGTTGCCGCTCGGCAGCGGCCAATTGATCGCCCCAACGATTGCTGCCGATGGTACCATCTATGTTCCTGGCAATGTGAATGATACGCTTTATGCGGTTTCACCGGCAGGGCGTTTGCGCTGGGCTTTCACCGGCAAAAAATTAGCACAGGAAGAATTTGTTGCCCCCGCTGTGGTAGACCGGGATGGCGTTATTTATTTTGGCTCGACGCAAAATATTTTTTATGCAGTTAATCCGGACGGCTCATTGCGGTGGAGTTTAAAGTTGGAAGGCTCGGTTCGCCTTGCCGCCAACCTCGGCAACGACGGCACCATCTATGTTGCCGCAAAAGATCATCATTTATACGCCATCACCCTGGATGGAAAAATTAAATGGCGCGCCAACTTTGAGCGCCTTCCCGGCAACGGCCCGGCGATTTCCACCGACGGAACCATCTATGTCGTCGCCGGTGAGTTATTGCAAGGCTTTGCGCCGGAAGACGGCAAGCGCCGTCTTAATGTCAACTGCAGCGATTTGGGTATTCTTACCGGGCTGGTTGTTGACGGCTTTGAATTGATTTACGTGACCGGCACCGTCCCGCGTGTGCGCGCGATCAGCAACTCGGCAGCGACGCGCTGGGAATATAATTTCCCGGCCAGTTTTGGCGCGCCGCGCTTGCCGGCATTGGGCAAAGATCGTAGCCTCTATTTTGTCAGCGATACTTCCGGCGAAATCGTGGTGTTGAATCCCAACGGCACGAAACGCTGGTCGGCAGCGCCTGCCACCCAAAAATTTATTACCGAGTTGATTCTCGACGATAACAATCAACTTTATGTCGTTGATGATAACAACGGCTTGATGTCCATGTCCGCCAATGGTTTGCTGCGGTGGAATTTGCGCGAAGTGCATTGCCAGTTCACTCCTGCCATCGGCCCGGACGGCACGATCTACGTGTCCAGCAATAAAAAACTTTATGCCATTAGCGCGCGCGCGCCCAGAATGACTGTGGAAGCTGATAGTCTCGTGTGGGATTCCGTTTGCGCTGGCACAGTGGCGGCTCGCCAATTTGCTATTTCGAATATTGGCAGCGCGGACTTGCAGGTGAATAACATTTTTGTATCGCCTGTCTCATTTCAAGTCGAGCCGGCCAATTTTATTTTGCCGCCGGGCGGCCGGCGAACCGTGTCGGTGAAATTTCTTCCGGCGGCTTTAGGCAATTATGCCGGAATGTTAACGATCAACAGCGACGCGGGCAACGCCACACTGCCGCTCAAAGGCGCGAGTATCGGCGCGAAAATCGCCGCCGTCAACGCGGCGCTGCAATTTGGCGACGTGGTGTTGGGCAAATCAGCGACCCGCTCCGCCCAACTCATTTCCGCCGGCTCTTGTGAGGTTCGCATTGATTCCGTCAAAGTCAGTGGCGCCTATGCGGTGTTGCCGGGCAGTTTTCCGCAAACGCTCGGCGCTAATGACACCGCGAAATTCACGATTCAATTTCTGCCGACAATAACCGGTGGACAAAGAGCGACGTTGCTCGTTTATAATAATGATGCACAGCGCAATCCGCTGGCGATCACATTGAGCGGCAACAGCGTGTCGACGCGGCCGGAAATCGACGTGACGCCGCTTGCATTGGAGTTTGGAAAAACTTGCGGCCAAACGCAAAAATACACCATTGTTTCTAACCTGGGCGACCAGCCGTTGCGCGTCGATTCCTTGTCTTTTGCAAACGCCGCCTTCAAAACGGCACATGCGAAAACTTTTATGGTCGCGGCCGGCAAACAAGACACGATCCGCATTGATTTCACCTCCGGCCCGGGCCTCGAGTTTAACGGCGCGCTCACGATTTTCAGCAATGACGCCGATGAGAAAAGCGTCGCGGTAAAACTGCACGGCGCCGGCGGCATTCCCGATATTGCTGGTTTGCCGGCAATTGATTTTGGCAAAGTCGAATTGCAAACTTGCGCCGGCCTTGTCAATACGGCCGAACGGACGTATGCGATTCGCAACGAAGGTAGTTGTAAGCTTAGGATTGATTCGCTGGTCATCGGTGGCGTTTTCGCGCTGGCAAAGCCATTTGCAGCGCAAGAGATTCCGGCAGGCAGCAGCCTGGAGGTTCCGTTAAAATTTTTGCCGAAAGCAACCGGCGAACAAACGGCCCAGTTCCGTATCGTCAGCAACGATCCCGATGAGCGCGTCCTCATTGTTAACTTGCGCGGCCAGGCGATGGCGGCGCCGGATATCGCTGTCACCGGGGATACGCTTGATTTTGGCGGTGTGCAAGTCGGCGCCTCAAAACTGTTGTTGGTTAAAATTCGCAATGTTGGTGAATTGAATTTGGCGGTGACCAGCTTCACGTCTTCATCAGCGCATTTCACCGTTATTTCCCGGCAACTCGCGTTGGCCTGCAAACAAGACAGCACCATTGCTATTACTTTTTCGCCGGATTCTATGGGTTTGTTTACGGGGACGCTGTCAATCCGGAGTAACGACCCCGATGAGGCCGCTTTGAAAATTTTTCTGCGCGGCTTCGGCGGACAATCGAAGCAAGCCATCATCGCCGCCGCGGCCGAATATCGCTTTCCGCCATTGTGCGTCGGCAGCCGTGATAGTCTGCGTGCCGTTATAACCAACAACGGGAATGGCCTTTTGCGCGTCGATTCGTTGCGCGTGCAGAATGAGCGGCAGATTTTCTCGCTGCCAACGGGAGGATTTTCTTTACAGCCGCAACAAAGCAAAACGATGTACGTGTTTTTTAGTCCGGCCCGCCGCACGGAATACGCCACGGCGGTGCAAGTTTTTAGCAATGCGAGCAACAGCCGCATCTTCACTTTTAGTCTGCGCGGCTCCGGCAGCGGCCCGGAAATATCCGGGAGCAATACGGTGGTCTTCGCCTCGACCAAAATCGATAGCACGCGCCAGGAAGTTTATTGGGTGAATAACCTCGGCAATTGCCCGTTGAGCATTACGCGTGTGAGTATTGAAGGCGAGCATGCCAATGAATTCAAAGTCCTGGACGCCGGTGTTGCGGTAATCGCGCCGCAAAGTTCGACGCGGTTCGTATTGGCATTCAAACCGAATGCGGCCGGCGCCCGCCTCGCCAAACTTGTGATTGCCACTACCGATTTAGCGAAACCGCGTTTTGAAATTGCGTTGAACGGCAGCGGTAGCGGCAAGCCTGGCGAATTGGCCGGCACTACGGCGATTAATTTCGGCGAAGCCTGTTTTGAGGAAAACGTCGCCCGCGCCTGCTCGCTCACCAACTCCGGCGAGGCGGATATAAAGATCACCGGCATCTTCACAGCGCGCGGTGAGTTGTTTAAATTGGCCGGCGCGCCGGCCTTGCCGAAAGTCTTGCGCCGACAGGAAACCATTGCCATTCCGTTGGCTTTTTCGCCGAAAGTATCCGGCACGTTCAGCGACACGCTGCTGGTGCAGACCGATCTGGCCACAGACCCGTGGTGGCGCGTTCCCTTGGTGGGCGCCGGCCGGCAAGACATGGCCAGGTTAAATTTTTCACATCGAGCGTTTGCCTTCAACGGCCATTTGGATGAAGCAAAAACCGAATTGATGACGATTACCAACACCGGTTGCGGCCGACTGGAAATTAATCAAATCGAGTTGGCGCGCAAACTGCGGGTTTTCGCTATTCGTTCGGAGACGCCTTTGCCGACAAAATTGGAATCCATGCAAAGTTTGAAGGTGCAGGTTTCATTTAAAGGCGATGATTTCCGTGCGTTTGCCGATTCGCTTTATATTTATTGCGTGGATTGGCAGCAAAATCGCGAGCGTATGAGCGTGAGTTTGCTGGGTAAAGTCACTGAAGGCGCGCCGTGTTTGGAACTGGCGCTAACGCGGCTGGATTTCGGCGACGTTCCCGTTGGCCAGGTTAAGCGTCTTGATCTCGAAGTCACTAATTGTAGTTTCGACAGCCGTGCCGTTGTGCGCGCTGTGCAAACCGCGAACGGACATTTCAAAGCCTTGCCGGATACTTTGACGATTTTCCCGCGCAATGCGCAGTTTTTTTCGGTTAGTTTTGTGCCGCGCGCAAACGGCGAAATCATTGACACGCTCAAATTGGTTTATCATTCTATTTCCGAGCCGGGCCAAGCGCAAACCGCGGCGATTGTTTTGCGCGGTGCGGCCACCGGCAATCGCGCGTTCGCCATGCCCAATGCCTTTACGCCGAACGGCGATGGAAAAAATGATGCGGCGAAAATTCATTTTTCCGGCTTCGATCCGGCAGCGGTGGTGTTGCGGGTTTTTGATTTGCGCGGCCTGGAAGTTCGCCTGCTGCGTTCCGAACGCCGCGGCGAGCTCGAGATTCACTGGGATGGCCGCGATGATCACGGCGCGCTGCAAATGCCCGGCGCCTACTTGTGGCTCCTGGAAAATGACGGCAAAAAAATCGGCAGCGGCCAGGTGGTTTTGATTCGTTAATAAACTGCTGCAGCGTGCCGTGCAGAGTTTTCGGGCTGTGAGAATTCTGATTCCTTGAGCGAAAAATTTTGCTATTGAACTGTTATCGAGAATGTATTGCGACAGCAACGCGAAATGTAAATATGCACTGATGCTTATGAATAAACCGCTTCGACATTTCATTGCGACTTTTATGGCACTGCTGAGTGCCAGCGCCGCGCCGGCGCTTCGATGTTTCATGGTGACAGTGATGGTGTTGTTGGGCGCTAACTCCGCCCGAACGCAGAATTTGATTTTTGCGAACGCTGCCGATCGCGGCGACGCGCGTGCGAGTTTGCTGAACCCGGCGATTGCGATAATGCAGGATCCTCTGTTTACGCTCGGCAGCAAAGCCTTGCATTACGGGGTGTTGGCCGGCGGCCTGGATATGCGGAATAATTATTTTAGCCTCACCACTTCCAATCGCAGCTTGGGAGGTTTTGATCACTTCGGGTACGGCGTGCAGGGGCAGGTTTTACAAACCCCGTTGTACAATGCCGTCGCAATAAATACGGTGCTGGGTAAAAAGTTATATGAGAGTTTTGCGGCGGCGGTCAATGTCGGTTTCATCAACCGCGCGTTTGATCGTGGCCGGTTTTTGCTTGAGCAGGACGATGATCCGGCGCTCAACCGTCTTTCCAAATGGATTTTTCCGGATATCGGCGTCGGCTTCGTTGCGGTGCCGCATCGTTACGTGACCGTGGCGTTCAATGTCGCGCATCTGACGCGGCCCAATGTTTCGATGCTGCAAGAAAAAGTGCGCTTGCAGCGCGCCTTCAGCCTCGGGGCGGCAATCGGCATGGGTTATTTCCGTGCGCTCATCGGCGTTTCCCATGAAGATAATCTTACCTTGCCGCAAATCGGCTTCGAAAGTTTTCGCCCCGATCTCGGCTTCTTGAAAGTGGCGTTTGGCCGCGAAACCGCGACGCTCGAGGGCGCCTTGTATGTGATGCAGGGCGTGAATTTGAGTTATCGTTATAATCATCCGATGAACGAACTGCGTCTCGCCAGCAGCGGCTCGCATGAAGTCGGCCTGTCTTTTAATTTCCGTAAAAATCGCACGCCGTACGAACCCGAGTGGTTGAAAACGGAATACGCGCGCCGTGAACCGCCGGCGATCAATCCCGCCACCGCCTTTGTCGCCCGCTCGGTGTTCGACACGCTCAAGATGGTTGACAAATTTATTTACCGCAAAATCGACCCGAGTTTTACGCCGAAAGAATTGGCGAGTCTGCCGGTGAATATTTTGTTTTCGGCGGACAGCCTGGAGCCGGTGCTGCCGCAGATTGGCGCGGAACATTTGATGAGCGGCATCGAAGCCGTCAAAAGTCACGCCGCCCAAAAGTTTGAAATTCCAGCGGACAGCGCCAGCATTGTCCAGGCCATGCTAAAAGATCACACCCCCAGCTATTTGGAGTTTTTGCGCAACCTCAGCCAGGGGATGAAAGATCCAAAGTTTCGCACGCGCATTATTGCGCCGAAGGATGAAAAACGCCTCTATTTGCTGTTAAAATATTTGTCGCTGTGCGGGGC
>CAYUVM010000283.1:0-6302 GCA_964447935.1 uncultured Cytophagia bacterium
TAATAGAACGGATCATTATAAGGCCGCCAGTGGGAATATGGGCCCCAGTAACCGTTGTAATAATCATCCCACGGGTCGCACCAGTTCCACGTGGTGCCGCACCAACTTCCCGGATAATAAGGATCGTAATAACCGCCGTAGCCAATCGACACATAAAAACGCGAGCGCGGGTAACGATAACCATACCACGGCGAGTACGACCAATACGGCTGGCGCCAACCCCAGCGAAAATCGTCATACACATAAACATTGGTGACGTGCCGCTCATCCGTGTAGCGTTCATCATCTTCGCGGGCGCTTGGCGCCTCGACGGATTCTTCATCCGCCGCTTCGGGCTCTTGCGCGACCTGCGTATCTTCTTCTCGGTCCGGGCGGGCTATTTGCGTGTAGCATCCATTCCACACCAAACCGCTCAATGCCAGACCTGTGAGCAAAAAAACATTTTGGGTTTTCATCGATCAGGTCTCCTGTTCGTTACAAATGAAAATATATCATCTCCACAATATTTTACGATCACCTCAACTTGCACTACTGCTCAAACGCTACTTCTTAAATGGCTGAAAAAGAAGATTGTTCCCCATTTTTTAATGCAATTGCGATGCCAGCGACTGCGGAGAAAATGTACACATTTTCCGGGGAGAAAAGCAACTGCTATTTTGTTGATGCACTGAAGTTTACCTGCCGGCAAAAATTCTACGTAATCAGAACCAATTACGTTCTTCCTTTTACCAACCGTGTCACCCGACCACGGAAATGTATAGCGCGTAAACACAACGACGGCTGGTTAAGATAAAAAATTTCCCCTTGCATCTTCCTCGCCTTTTCAATATCTTACTTCCTCAACTTGTAAACATAAATTGACTTAAACGTTTTGGTTTCTGTGCATACAACATCAATTTCGCTCCCCATCATTGATCATCCCGCCATCACGCCGTTGCCCGCTGACTTTACAGCAACAAACAAAATCTCGTTGTTGCAAAAAATCGATCTCGGCATCGGCCAGGAAGTTTCGCTGGCGCAGCTATTCAAAAAACTCACGTTGCGGCGAGTGTGGAATGCCGTCCAAGTGCTTACTTCGTTTTTACTCTCCGCCCTCACGAAAAAACCTATCGTTTGGGGCGTGCCGCCAGTGCTCACCATCGAGCCGACCAACGTTTGCAATTTGCGTTGTCCGCTTTGCGTCACCGGCAACGGCACGATGGAACGTGCCAACGGTCGCATGGATTTTTCAATGTATCAGCGGCTGATCGACGAGTTGGCGAATCGCGCGCTTTATGTTGTGCTCTTTCATCAGGGCGAGCCGTATCTCAACCGGCAATTCAACGAGTTTGTCGCATACGCGAGCCAGCGTGGTCTGTATGTCACCACCAGCAGCAATGCGCATTATTTCGATGCGAAAACCGCCGAGGCCACCGTGGCCAGCGGCCTCGACACCATCATCATTTCCGTCGATGGCGCGACGCAAGAAACCTACAGCCGCTATCGTGTCGGTGGCGATTTGCAAAAAGTATTGGACGGCACGCGCCAGTTGGTCGCCGCCAAAAAACGCTTGCGGCGCAAAACACCCTACATTTATTTGCAATTCATCGTCATGCAACACAACGAACACGAGCTGGCCGCGATGGAAAAACTCGCCGCGGCATTGGGCGTTGATCGTTTCTTGAAGAAAACGGTGCAGGTGGAAAACCTGGCCGAGGCGCAGGAATGGCTGCCGTCCGCCGAGAAATTCCGCCGTTACCATTTGACCACAGAAAACTTCACGGTGAAAGGCGGCGGCAAAGGCGCCTGCCCGCGGCCGTGGCTCACGACGCTGGTCAATTGGGATGGCACCACCGTGCCGTGTTGCTTCGACAAAAACGGCCATCACGTTTCCGGCGATATGAAAACCGCGCCGAATTTTGCAGCGGTCTGGAAGTCGGAAGCTGCCGAAAATTTTCGCAACACCCTGCTCAACCGGCGTGACACCATCGACATGTGCCGCAATTGCAATCAAGGCCTCGGGCTTTTTGTTTAATGTCGACTGCAAGTTTTAAAAAAACTTTTAACACGAATGACACTGATTTTCACAAATAAAAAGCGGCTGCCAAGCTGCACCGGCATTTTTTTACTCACTTGCAATTTTCTTTTGTATGCGCAGTCCGATAAACCCGATTCGACGCTTTCCGCCTCCGCCACAATTTCGCTCGAGCATCCGGTTTATTCCTTCATAGAAAAACTCGTGACGTTGCAACCGCAGCACACACTCGATCTGCATGTTTTGCCGCTCGACCGCCAACAAGTTCGGAAAATTTTAGCGAGCGCCCAAACAACTTCTCTCTCCCTTTCCCGCGCTGACGAAAACCTGCTGCAACAATATCTCGCTGAATTTACCGATCCGGCGCCCGGTGCAATGGCGCCGCCTCGCGCCGAGCGGCATTTCATTCGTTACGAAGAAAATGATACACAGCTTTTCGCCGATATCTTTGCGCATCAACGGTTTGAGTTTCGCCGTGGCGCGTGGGAGAGCGGCGCCGCGAATATCTCGCAAACCCGCGCCGGCCTGCGCCTGCGCGTCGCGCTGCATCCGCGTTTGCTCGCCGCCGTTGAGGTGAGCAACATTCTCGAGCGTGGCGCCAAAGATAGTTTGGAAAATTTAACGCCCGGCACCGGACTTCCCGTCGTGCTCTCCGGCGCCTCGGCGTTTCGCGAAAAAGCCATTGCCTATTTTCGCCTGCGCTTGCCGTGGTTCGAAGTGGAGGCCGGACGCAATCAAATCGCGTGGAATATCAGCCCGCTCACCCAACTCACGCTCTCGCAGGAAAATGAGCCGCTGGATTTGTTCAAGCTCGACCGGCGCTGGCGGAAATTTCGTTTCACTTTTGTTCATGCCAATTTGCGCGCCGCGCAACGCAAATTTCTCGCCGCCCATCGGCTCGAAGTTGCCGCGCATTCGCGTCTGTTCATCGGTATCGGCGAGTCGGTGATCTACGGCAAGCGCGGCGCCGAGTTTGAATACCTCAATCCGCTCATGCTTTATCACGCTGCCGAACATCTTTTGGGTGACAAAGACAACAACACGCTGTCCATTGACTTCACCGCGTTCCCGGGGCGCGGCCATAAATTTTACGGCGAAATTTTCATCGACGATCTCAGCCTCGAATTTCCCATTGGCACGTACTGGGGCAACAAACTCGCCTATCTTGGCGGCTGGTATTGGGCGCAACCGTTCGGCTGGCGTTATGGCGAGTTGCGGGTGGAATACGCCCGCATCGATCCATTCGTTTATACCCATCACGATTCCGTCAACATTTACGAGCAGGACGGCGACGGCCTCGGCGCCCGCTTCGGGCCGAATGCGGATCGGCTCACGGTGCAGGCCGCGTTTCAGCCGCAGCGCGATTTGCGTTTGGTTTCACAACTCCGTTTGCAGCGCAAAGGCCGCGGTGATATTTTTCGCGTGCATCAACCCGAAGACGGCAACGCCAAAGGCTTTCTCACCGGCGCGACGATCAACTCGACCTCGTATCAATTTTATATCGAAGATCAATTGCGGCGCGATATTTATTTAAAATTAGAGCTGGCGTGGGAACGCCGCCACCACGCCGATTTTGTTCCCGATCGCAACAAAACCCAGCGCCGCGCCGCATTTTCGGTGCGTGCGGATTTTTGAAATTTAAGACCAAGGGAAATGTCATTCTGCAAGAACCTTTTTTACAAGCTGCTTAAATTTTTATTTAAAAGCCTTCACGCCAAGACGCGAAGCCGCTAAGGCTGCGTAAAGAAAAGCTAAAAACCTTTGCGGTAGCTCTGCGTCTTTGCGTGCGCTTTTGGGTTCCGGCTTGTCCGGGTTATGAAATGACAGCTCGCTATGATTGTTTTAGTTTTCACGCTTGCTTTTTTTTATCTCGCCATTTTGCTCTGGCTCGGCCGCGGCTTGCGGCTGCTTGAGAAATGGCCGCCAGCGCCGCTTCAAAACTTCCCCACTGTTACGCTCGTTGTCTGCGCCAAAAATGAAGAATCGCGTTTGCCCCGGCTTCTGCAAGCACTGGCGCAACAGCATTATCCCGCCGGCAAATTGGAAATTTGCCTCGTCGATGATCGTTCCACCGACCGCACCGGCGAACTCATTGCCGCGTTTGCCGCCGCAACTCACAATGTCATTCCCCTGCGCATTTCCGACACCCTGCCTGATTTTGCGCCCAAAAAACGCGCCATTGACACCGCGATCCGGCACACCACCGGTGAGATTATTTTATTGACCGATGCCGATGCCGAGCCGGGTCCGCAATGGATTGGGGAAATGGTGCGCGCTTTCACTCCCGAGGTGGTAATGGTTTGCGGATATTCGCCGTACTGGCCGCGCACCACGTTCTGGCAAAAAATTCTCGCGCTCGAATATTTTTCTCATGCCGCCGTTGCCGCCGGCGGCAGCGGCCAGGGCCGGCCGTTGACCTGCACGGGCAGCAACATGGCCTATCGCCGCGAGGCTTATTTTAGCATCGGCGGCTTCGACGGCATCGCGCATTGGATTTCCGGCGATGACGATTTGCTGCTGCACAAAATGCAGCAAGCCGGCATCGGTAGAATTCATTATCTCGCCACTCCCGCCGCGCATGCGCCTGTGCGCCCGCCCAATTCCTGGCGGGAATTTCAAGCGCAGCGTACGCGCTATGCTTCAAAGAGTCTGCATTATGAGCCGATCATGACCTTCGCGCTGGCGTTATTCTTTTTGCTGAATTTGTTGCTCAGCGCCGGTTTGCTGGCTTCTTTTATAATCGGCGGGCAGGTTGTGTCCGTTCTTTTAATTAAAGCGCTGGGCGAATTTTTGTATTTGCGGCAGGCGGCGAAAATCTTCGGCGAAAAAAAACTACTCGCTGTTTTTCCGATCACAGCGTTGCTGCATCCGTTTTATGTGATTTATTTTGCCGGGCGCGGCCAATTGGCGCGCTTCCATTGGCGCGGTGAAAATTTTGCGGCGCGCCAACCCCAACCACTGGCGGAGTCGATTGCCGTATGAACGGCCTGGTGATATTTCTTGCCGTCCTCATCGCCTCTTATGTTCTCGCCGCGCTGTTTTTGTTTTATGGATTAATTCGCCGAAAATATCAACAAACTTCCAATCAACCGTTCGTCAGCGTTTTAATCGCGGCGCGCAACGAAGAGAAAAATTTGCCGGCCTGCTTGCAAGCTCTGCAGCGCGCCGAATATCCCGCGACTAAATTTGAAATCATTGTGCTGGATGATCGTTCCACCGATCGCACGCGCGCGGTAGCGGAAAATTTGGCGCGCGCCCAGGCTAATATTCGGGTCATTGCCATCACCCAACGGCTCGACAACCTGTCGGGTAAAGCCAGTGCGTTGTGCCAGGGCCTGCTGTACGCGCGCGGCGAAATTATTCTCATGACGGATGCGGATTGTGTTCCGTCACCGCCATGGATTTCACAACTGGTCGGCTATTTCACGCCGGAAGTTGGTTTGGTCGGCGGATTCACCCTGCTTGCAGCGCGTGAACAAAACAGTTCACTCTTCGCAAAAGTTCAAACACTCGATTGGGTTTATCTGCTCGCTGTCGGCGCGGGTGCGGCGGGACTTGGCAAGCCGTTGTCAATCATCGGCAATAATTTTGCGTTTCGCCGCGAGGCCTACGACGCTGTTGGCGGCTATGAAAAAATCGGGTTCAGTATCATCGAAGATTTTGCCCTGATGCGCGCGATCGCCGAGCAAACCCAATGGCGCGTCATTTTCCCGGTTGCAGCGCGAACCGCCATACACAGCGCGCCGGCGAGTACCTGGCGTGAATTTTATGAACAGCGCCAGCGCTGGGCCGCCGGCGGCAAAGATGTCGGCGGGCTGGCGGGCGTTTTTATGCTCATTGCGTTTCTCGGCCATCTGGCGAGTTTTGCCGCGTGGTTTATTTCGCCGCTGCTGGCGGGCATTTGTTTGTTCGCATTATTGAGCAGCGATTTTTTATTGCTCTGGAAAACCACCGCGCGACTCGAGCGTCAAGAGTTGCTGAAAATTTTCCCGCTATTTGAAATGTACTATTTTTTCTACAGCTTCATTTTTGCCCCCACCGTGCTTTTGCCCGCCACCGTGCGCTGGAAAGGCATACGGTACCGGTGGAATTTCCGGGGGCAAATCAAACACGTTGAAGAACATTCGTAAAAATTGGCATTGCGTTTTTGCGCGCGTTTGTTTAATTTTGTTCAATACAATTAGGTGAATGCCATGAGTGAAATTACTTTAAAAGAAGCCAGAAAAAGCCTTGCGGCCATCAGAGCCAAAGCCAAGCCTAAATATTCAAGCAAGACACTTGTGCGCTT
>CAYUVM010000284.1:0-6282 GCA_964447935.1 uncultured Cytophagia bacterium
AGCAAGTGCGTTTTTTTAAAACCACCGATCTCGGCTACGAGGCGCAGAATCTGGTTTTTATTCCGACCGAAACCGACGAGGGCGAACGGCTGATGGAGATTTATCGCCATGAGTTGGCGCGCGACAAGCGGATTCTGTCGGTTTCCGGATCGCAATGGGGCGAGGGCAATACCGATGTTGAAGCGGATGGTATCAAATTCAGAACCACCCATTTTAGAATCGATTTTGAATATCTTAAAACTTTGGGCGTCGCATTGAAGGAAGGGCGAAACTTTTCGCGGGACTTTGCAACCGACAAAACCAATGCGGTGATCGTCAATGAAACGTTGGTGAAAAGATTCGGCTGGCAGCAGCCGATCGGCAAGCAGCTCACGTTTGAGTACGGCTCGATTAAAAACCCCACCATCATCGGCGTCGTCAAAGATTTTCATTTTGCCTCGTTGCACGAAGAAATCCGCCCGCTGATGATGCATCTCGACCGCGAATTATCAGTTGATTTGGTTTGGGTCAAAATCAGCCCGGTGGAAGTCTCCTCGACGCTGGCGTTGTTGGAAGACACCTGGCGCAACATCGCGCCGAACACACCGTTTCGCCACGAGTTTCTCGACGATTTCAATCAACGGCAATATCTGGCGGAAGAACGCTGGAGCCAAATCGTCAGTTACGCCGCGATTTTCGCGATGATCATTGCCTGTTTGGGATTGTTTGGCCTCGCCGCATTGCTGGTCGTGCGCCGCACAA
Source organism: uncultured Cytophagia bacterium (assembly GCA_964447935.1). Classification (GTDB taxonomy): domain Bacteria; phylum Zhuqueibacterota; class Zhuqueibacteria; order Zhuqueibacterales; family Zhuqueibacteraceae; genus Zhuqueibacter. The sequence continues at coordinate 742 of CAYUVM010000284.1, forward strand.
AGGAGATTGGCATTCGCAAAGTCCTCGGCGCGTCAACGACGGGAATTGTCAACCTGCTCTCTAAAGATTTTGCCAAACTTGTCGTTATGGCTAATCTCGTTGCGTGGCCGCTGGCCTATTTCGCCATGAACAAATGGCTGCAAGATTTCGCCTATCGCATTCAGCCGGAAGTTTGGACATTTCTCGGCGCCGGAGTTTTGGCCCTCGGCATCGCTTTGCTAACCATCAGTTTTCAAGCCATCAAATCAGCGCTGGCCAATCCGGTTGAGGCGCTGCGGTATGAGTAAGTAGTATTCAGTGATCAGTTTCCAGTATCCAGTAAACAACTGATATACTTGTTTCGGGTTATTTTTATAGTGTCATTGCGAGCGTTTCCCAGCGAAGCAATCTTTTTAAAAATAAGCAGATCGCTTCGGCAAAAAGCGCCTCGCGATGACTGTAATTTAAATCCTTAACAAGTATAACTGAACAGTGATTACTGAAAACGATTTGAACTTCTCGATCATTACAGGAGAACCCAACATGCCTTCTATTTCGATTCAATTGCCCGCCATCGAGGCCGACCAGCAGGTCGAAGTTGAAGTGAAAATTAATGGCAAGAAAAAGACGTATCACTATCGCGTCGAGATTTTTGCGTGGGAGCAATGCCACGAGCCGAATGAAGCGCGCGCACTGTGCTTGAAAAAAATGATCGAAGGTTATGACGAAAACTGGCAAATGGTGCAAATCGGTGCGCCGACGGAGACGACGATTCCGATTATGTTTAAACAGAGGGCGTAGCGCAGGGCGTTTCCTGCGCGTTCTTCGCTTAATATTTCTTCACCAAAATCTTCGGTGCCCTGCCTCGGCTAACGCCACCAGCGCAACCATATGGCTGCGTTGGTGTAAAATCGGCGCTCACGCGGCCAATTAAAATGCGAAGGAAAGTCGGACTTCCGCCCAGCTTTTTTTCGCAGTTTTGAGAAAAAAACGAATCGTTAAATTGCAAAATACTGGAGTTGCGCTGGAAAAGTCGGACAAAATGCTCTTATTTTTTGGCACGAGAGTTGTGTTGCTGATTTTACCGAAATAAGGAGACCATTTTAAATGCCCGTGCTTTTTAGCCGCGCGTGTGAATATGCGCTGCGCGCCTTGTTTGACATGGCGCGCCATCCTGAACAGGAATTTTGGTCGGTGCAGGAACTGGCGCAACATACCGACACGCCCGCGCCGTTTTTGGCGAAAACTTTCCAAGCACTTGTCAAAGGAAACATTTTAATTTCCGCCAAAGGTCGGCATGGCGGATTTGCTTTTGCCCGCGCACCTCAACGGATTTCGCTGATGGAAGTCGTCGATCTGATTGACGGCCCCGAGGTGTCCAAGAACTGCGCGCTCGGTTTGACGCATTGCAGCGATGACACGCCTTGCCCATTTCATGAGCATTGGAAGCGTATCCGCGCTTCGATAACCAATGCGTTGCGCCAGGAAACGTTGGTGCAAAATGGTTCTCTGAAAATCCTTCTTGAAAGTGGTCTTCGCGGCGAAAAAAATCAACGTTCCCGTTCTTCTTAAATTTGAGAAAAATACTTGCACTTTTTTGCAATCTTAAGAAAAGCGGCTATCCACCGCATTTCGAATATTGAATTTCATGCCTAAAAATAGGACAATTTTATCTTAATTTACGGCACAAGAGTTGTATAAGTTTTGTCACACAGAAAAATCGGAACTTTATGTCTGATAAATACAACATTCAAATTCCTGACATTGAGTTTTGGAAGGGCCTCGTCCCGTGTCAGCTTGGTTGCCCGATTCACACCGATGCGGGCCGTTACGTGCAGCTCATTGCGGAGCAAAAGTATCAAGCGGCTTATCTTACCTCGCGGTCGCCCAATCCTTTTGCCAGTGTTTGCGGTCGCGTCTGCGCGGCGCCGTGTGAAGAGCGCTGCCGCCGCGGCCAGATCGATGCACCGGTCAGTATTCGCGCGCTCAAACGCTTTGTGACGGAAAAGTATGGCGTCGAGTCACTTGCTCCCGACACGCAGGACGGCTTGTTCGAAGGCAGCGCCGAAGCGGGCAACAAGTGGCGCTGGCATTTGCCGGTGCAGATTCAATCACGCAAAAATGTTGTTAAAAACAAATCCGAAGGATCCCGCACCGCGGGAAGGATTGCGGTGATCGGCTCCGGCCCGGCCGGACTTTCCTGCGCGCACGATCTCGCGATGATGGGCTACCAAGTCACAGTCTTCGAAGCGACGAACGTCGCCGGCGGCATGTTGCGCCATGGCATTCCGGAGTATCGCCTCACGCGCAGTTTAATTGATAAAGAAATTGATAAAATAAAAAACCTCGGGGCGGAAATTCGCTTCAACACGCCGCTCAGCGAAAAGTTCGGCATCGCCGAGTTGAAGCGGCAAGGTTACGAAGCCATCTTTGTTTCGGTGGGAACGCAGAAAGGCCGCGAGCTCAACATCGAAGGCGTGCAGCTTGACGGCGTGATCAAAGCCATTGATTATTTGCTCAACGTCAACAACGGTTATCGGGTCAATCTCGGCAAAAAAGTTTTGGTGATTGGCGGCGGCTTTGTGGCGTTCGATGCGGCACGCATGGCGCTGCGCGGCACGCCGGAAACGACGACAATTCATGAAGCCGTTGATGCGGCGCGCGTCGCGATGCGTGGCGGCGCTTCAGAAGTTCACATCGCCAGTTTAGAATCATTTGCAGAGATGCCGGTGTTGCGCACCTCGCAAGGCCACGAAGAATTTGAAGAAGCCCAACACGAAGGCATCGTCTTTCATCCGCAGCGCGGCCCGAAACGTTTCGTCGGTGACAACGGGAAAGTCAAGGCCGTCGAATTTATCGGTGTGCAGCGCACATATGATGAGAATGGCCGTTTCAATCCAGTTTACGATTCGAATTTCTCTGAAATGTTCGAAGTGGATTCGGTCATTCTCGCCATCGGCCAACAAGCCGATCTCGCGTTCATCAAACCTTCCGATGGCGTCGAATTGACGCCGAGTCGCTTCATCAAAATCAATCCTGAAACTTTGGCAACGACTGCATCCGGAATTTACGCGGGCGGCGATGTCGCCTTTGGCCCGCGCAATATCATCGATGCGATTGCCAACGGCAAAAAAGCCGCCCTGTCTATTGACGAGCATCTGCGCGGCGTTCGGCTCAAAACTTTTTATAACCTCACCATCGAAAAAATTCCGACGCGGCAATTCACCCGTCCGAAAGATTTTGAGCAATTCGAGCGGCAAGCGCCGCCCACGATTGATCTGCAGCGCCGCACCGGCATCTCCGAAGTTGAAACCGGCTACAATGAAGAACAAGCGCGGCGCCAAGCCGAGCGTTGTTTGGCGTGCCACATCCAAACTATTTACGACGCCGAAAAATGCGTGATGTGCAACCGCTGTGTTGATATTTGCCCGGAATATTGCTTGAAGCTCGTGCCGCTGGAGCAGTTGGAGCTTGATGAAGCGACGCAAGCCAAATTAAAAGCACAATACCATCTCGATCCCTTTCAACCAGCTGCGGCGATGTTGAAGGACGATGACACCTGCATCCGCTGCGGTCTGTGTGCGTTGCGCTGCCCGACGGATGCGATGACGATGGAGGTGTTTTATTACGAAGAAAAAGAAAGCGTGCAATCTTAGAACGTTACACGTTACACGCTTAACGTGCTTTAAAGGTGAATTGATATGAAACTTTTGAAGAAAAATTCTCAACCATCAACAATGAACAATACGCAGCCGGAATCGCGCCGCACTTTTTTGCAGAAGCTCGGCTTCGGCAGCATGCTCGCAAGCTTTGCCGGCTTTAGTTGGCAATCGTTTCGGTCGCTGATTCCGAACGTGCTATACGAGCCGCCACAGAAATTCAAAATCGGTCTGCCCGCCAATCTCGCTGAGGGCATGACGTTTCTCGAAGACAAGCGGCTTTACGTTTTCAAAGAAGGAAAATCGTTCTACGCCATCTCTGCGGCCTGCACGCATCTCGGCTGCACGGTGAAATACACCAAATTAAATCAAGCCAAACAAGTCGAGAGCGGTGGCGAAAAGAAAAGCGTTCCGTTTGAATTTCATTGTCCGTGCCACGGCTCAAAATTTTATGCGGATGGCACGAACTACGCGGGCCCGGCGCCGAGCGCGTTGCAATGGCACAAATTGGAAGTAGCGCCGGATGACGGCCAACTTGTTGTTGACCTGAACAGTGAAGTCGAGCAGAATTTTAGGCTAACGGTATGAAGTTCGTAGTAACGCCCTCAGGCGCTTGCATTAAAGCAACAACATGCCTCTGAAAGGGCTACTACAAACAAGCGGGAGTTGCAAATGTCTGTCACAGAATCAATAAAAAAAATCTCCGACCAACTCTTTTGGACGTGGAAACCCGGCAGCGAGAAAGAGGCCGGCGACGCCATCGTCAAAAATTTATTGCTGCATTGGTTTCCCAATAAGATTTCCAAGAAAAGCCTCTCGTGGAGCTACTCAATGTGGCTCGGCACGATTTCGTTTATGCTGTTCATGATTCTCGTCTTCACCGGCGTGATTTTGATGTTTCTCTATGTGCCGTCGGTGGAACGCGCCTACGGTTCCGTGAAGGATATCGAATATGTCGTCTCGTTCGGATGGCTGCTGCGCGGTATGCATCGCATCGCGGCGCACTTGATGGTCGCGGTGGTGTTTTTCCACATGGTGCGCGTCTTTCTCACCGGCGCTTATAAAAACGGCAGCGCAGTCGGCGCGAATCGCCCGCTGAATTGGATCATCGGCATCATATTGCTGATTACTACGCTTCTACTTTCTTTTACTGGCTACTTGCTCCCGTGGGATCAACTCGCTTATTGGGCGATCACCGTCGGCACGAACATCGCGCGCTCGGCGCCGTTTGCCGGTGAAGCGGTACGCTTCTTTTTGCTCGGCGGCAACACAATTGACCAAAATACTTTAATTCGTTTTTATGTTCTGCATGTTTTCTTTTTACCGATGATTGTGTTGTTCTTGTTTTCTTATCACATGTGGCGCGTGCGCAAAGACGGCGGCTTGGCGGTGACGGATCACGAAGCGCTCGAGCAGAAGCCGGAAAAAATCGCGCCGGTCAAATCCAAAACGTACTCGCTGCTCGGCGTCACCAACGGCGCCACTGTCCACGTGCAAAACACGATGGTGGATGAAGAAAAAAACACGGTGACTTCGTCGCCGCATCTGTTGCGGCGCATCTGGCTCGTCGCGCTGTTGACGTTTGTGGCCACATTCGTGTTGACCATTATCTTTCGCGCGCCCTTGGAAGAAGCCGCGAATCCGGCAGTGACGCCGAATCCGGCGAAAGCGCCGTGGTATTTTCTCTGGCTACAGGAAATTGTGACCATCACCACGATTAAAATCGGCTCGTTCACGATCAACGGCGCGCTTATTGGCGGTATTTTGTTGCCAGGCATTTTACTCGCGGTGGGAATTTGGTGGCCGTATCGCGACAGGTCAAGTCTCAATGCCGTCGGCGTGTGGTTTGCGAAAGAACGAAAAATACAAAATTGGGTTTTTATTTCGATCTGTTTGTTGATTT
>CAYUVM010000285.1:0-6281 GCA_964447935.1 uncultured Cytophagia bacterium
CTTGCCCATGCCGCCTCACTGTGCTCGTCCCCAACGCCGAAATAATACGCCAAATTTTTTCCCACTTTAAAACCGCGGCGAATGAGCGCGTCGCGCATACTGCGATAAACCCACGCCTGATTGCCCTCCGCGCCTTCGCTGCCGTGATCGAGGTAAATTTTTAGATTCGGCGCCGGTCGCGTTGCCGTTTCAATGAAGCGCAGCGCGGCGGCATTGTCCCACATCCAGGTGCCGGAGAGGCAACCAGCCATGCTGAAAACTTCCGGGTGCCACCAGGCGAGATAAAATGAAATCAACCCGCCGAGCGACGAACCCAGCACCGCAGTATGCTCGCGGCCGGGAAACGAGCGATAGGTTTTGTCGATAAAGGGTTTGACTTCGTCAATAATAAATGCCGCGTATTGGCGGCCACGTTTGGTCGTATACTCTTCGAGACGCGCCATCGTGTTCGATAGCCCGACAATAATCATCGGCTCGATTTTTTTATCGTGAATCAGCGCCTCGGCGGCCTCGTCCAGTTGCCAATCGACACCGGCAAAGGCGGTGGCGGGGTCAAAAAGGTTTTGCCCGTCGTGCGCGTAAATGACGGGATAACGCCGTGCCGATTCTTTCTCATAATTCGGCGGCAACCACACGATGACGTCGCGGTCGTAGCCAAGAATGGATGAAGGAAATTTTCGGTGATAGGTGAGACGCAATTGGCTATTTCAATATGAACAACTATTTTTTCGAGGCGAGAAAGGGTGGCAAATCTGCTTCTGCCGCATTCTCCTCCCATTTAATCCATTCAAATGGCGTGCGGCAATTAAAACAGTAAAACTGTGCATAACCCAACGTCGTCCCAAAACTTGCCTCGCGGCGGGTATCCACTGAATGGCAAAACGGGCAACTCACGTCATCCGCAATGTCCGCAAATTGTTTTTTGCTTTTTTCCCTTTGCATTTTGCCGTTAAGACTCACCTAATTTGAAAATCGCATTCTTGCTGCCGCGTAAGTGATAGAGAATTTTTTCATCCGGCTGTGTCGGTGTGCAGCGCCGCACGCTCGGATGCCATTGCGAAAAATCCAGCGGAAACGCCGGCGCCCAATGGCCGTTCATTTGTTCCAACCCAATTGCAATTTTTTGATCGTGCGCAAACGCACCGACCCAATCGAGAAATTGCTGCCGCAACGTTTCCCAGGGGGCGTTGATGATGCCGTATTTTTCCAACGTTTGCATCATCGCATGCTGGGCAGGACCAAGCCATTCTAAAGTGGGGGAGAGCGCCCAGCGGCTCGCTTCTTCGAGCGCTGCTTTCGTTTGCGAATTGTAGGTCGCGAGGGTGCGAAACCAACCCTGGGCATTGCGCAGATGATGTTTTTCTTCTTCAATCATCTTGTCAACGAAATTGGCCACCGGTAAAAAAGCCGATTTTTGCAGGCCGGTTAAAATAACGGTTAGCGCGCCATCGGTAAAGAGATTGATTGCAACAAAATCCGCCCATTTCACCAGCGGCCGATCAAGACAGGCCACATTGGCGAACTCATTTAATGCGCGTTTTTCCACCAAAGCGCTTGGGCTGTCACCGAACTGCGCGGTAAGACAGCCATGCAGCAAACGCAAATGGCCGAACTCATCCTGCGACATACAACAAGCCGCGATGCCCGCTTCGAGGGCCGGAGTGCCAAAGGTCCATTCGCCGTAATGAAAACCGAGAAACATTTTGGTGTCTGCCGTTGCCAGCAGCAGCGCATGCACGGCGTCGCGGCCATCCGCCGGAAGGTTTTTTGCCGAAGCAAAACTCTGTGTAGTCATTGTTTGTATTTTTACAATTATGATTTTCTTGTGCTGTGAAACGGCCTTTGAATCTAAGAACGTTGCACGACTTGCGTTACACGAGTTAATTTCCCCAAATGGGCTTATCTTCCGAATTCAGCACGGGAATGATTTCACTGCGCCGGACGACACACATTTCCAGCCATTTTTCTTCATCATAAGCCGTCCACGCGTAGACTTTCGCTAATTCATCATTGGGCGCGTTGACGCTGCCGACGTGCATGATCGGCTCTTCATGCGCTTTGCGAGCGAAGACTTCGTAAATGCGTTGCGATGCCATATTTTTGAAAGTTATTCTTACAGAAGAAATCACCAAAACCAAATAATTAAAACTGTACTTTACACGGCCACGCCAAAGCTCTGTAAAATATCGCGGCCTCGTTCACTGAGCCGGCTTTTCGTCCAGGGCGGATTCCACACGATATTCACTTGAACCGAGGGCGCGCCCGGCAACTCGTTAATTTTTTCTTTGACATCGGAGATCAGCATCTCCATCGCCGGGCAAGCAATTGCCGTGAATGTCATATCGACTTCAACGTGACTACCTTTAACGCGTACATCGTAAATCATGCCCATGTCAACGATGCTGATTGGCATTTCCGGATCGGTGACTTCGGTGAGCGCGGATATTACTGTTTGTGTGTCGATCATAAAATTTGTAAATGCGCTCTTTCTCGCACTCTTTCTCATACCCACTTTAAATACTTTCAGCAACGAGTAAGAGTAGGAGTGAAAGTGCGAGTAAAAGTTCATGCCGACCAATGCAGGCCGCCGAACGTGCCGGTTTTGTCGCCCTGTAACATGTTCACATACGTTTGATTCATTGGGCCGCGGGCTTTCCAGCGTTGGAAAACTTGATCCCACGAAATGGGTTCATTGAAGAGCCAGCGCTTCGCTTGCGGATCATATTGCACCGGAAATTCATAATCAATAATATATTCCTTTTTCTCCGCGTCAAAATGCGCCGGAACTTTGAGGCCACAACTTTCGCTGAGGGGCACGGTCGCGCTCATCCACACCTGACGGAGCTGATCGTTGGTGAGGCCTTTCAATTTGTACTCGATCTGGTCGTTGTGTTTTTTCATGCTGTCCGGCAAGCCGAACCATTCGAGCGTCGTCGGGAACATCCAATCTACCGCGCGCTGCAGGGCTTCCTTGGCGGCGCCGCCGGCTTTGGCGAGCCGCTTCATCCAGCTTTCGCCATGACGCAGATGCAAAACTTCCTCGCGATCCACTTTGGTGAGCGAGCGCTGCCACGGCCCGTACGAACAATTTTTGTGCACATCCGCCAGTAGTGTGATGCCGGCGCGATCAAAAAAGCCGTTGGCGACGACCATCTCGGCCCAATTCTCCAGCGCTTGGTCGAAGCCATACGGGTGCTTGAATTCATGCGGTTGGCGACCGTACATCAGCCATTGTTTCGATACGCCGAGATCTTCGAGCAGACGATACGCGATATTCGCATGGCCCAGTTCGTCTTGAATAATCGCATAAACCGCCAGCCGGCTGTTGATCGTCGGCGCATCTTTAGACGCAAAATAATACGCCGGCGCGCTCAACAACTCGGTGTCGCCCTGCACGGTCAGAATCACTTCCAGCGCTTTTTTATAACCCGGCGTCATGTCATCTTCCGTTTCGACGATGAAGCCGTTGGCAATTTTTTGCCGAAGCTCGGCGTCTTTTTCTAGAGGCAACATCAGATTCTCCGAAGTCAAAATTTGAAATTATTTAATTGCGTAACCGACGGCGAAATTTAAAAATTGTTGTCCGGCAAAATTTTTGGTGAGAAGATCGCTATCCATGAAGCTGGCTGAAAAACGGAATGGCGCCAGAGCGATCGCGCCACCCACGCTCCAGAAGATTTCGGATTCAGGGTCTGCGATGTAGGCGGAATGATCTTTAGCAAACGTGAACGCGCCAAAACCCAAATGGACGTTGGGCGCGAGTTGGAAATTTCCGCCCCCGTAAAACTGCCAACGTTCAATGGGGATATTGCTGCTAAAATCTTTGTATTCCACATCAGCGTTCAAACGTAAACGGCCAAAGGCGTTCGGCGTCGCGACGCCAAAGCGAATCGTCGCCGGCTCTTCATAGGAGAATTGAAAAGCCGAGGGCATTAATAGGTTAAACCCACCGGCACTCGGATCGGGATCAATATTTACAAGCAACGAATTGTTTTTGAATGTGAAGTCGTCGGAGGCTTTGTACTTGGTTTGCGCCGCAATGCCCGCGCTCCAATCCTTAATCCGCAGGATAGCGCCTGCAGTAAATCGCACTGCCTCGGCATCGCCTTCTGCAGACGCTTGATTAATCTCATCCCGAAAACCGGATCGATGCCATTCCACACCGCCGCCGAGATGAAACTGTTCTCCCAATGGAGCAGCCAAAACCAACCCAAGGCTCGTTTGATACCGCTTAAAAGAAGCTTTCAGAAATTCTCCGGTGTTCTCAAAATCTGCATTTAAGAACGCTATCGACTCAGATTGAGTGTAGTGAGTTGGCCGCGCATAAAATGCCCCAATTGAGAGTTTGTGCCACGTTTGGAAGGCAACGCCTATGAATTGCAAAGGTTGCAATCCGGAAACGAGGCCACCATTGAAAAACCGGAGATATTTTGTTTCCGAAACCCAACCCGCTTCGACTGTCGCCATGAGTCGGCCCGGCATTTGCGCCAAGCCGGCGGGGTTGAACAGCATTGCGGTGACACTGCCGGTGTTCGCCACCAACGCGCCGCCTTGCAGATAAGCTTCCACGCCAAGCCGATTCGGATGGCGAGGCCAAGAGACGGCGTTGTTTCGCGACGGGGCTATAAATAAAAATTGCCGGCCGAGGGCGCTTGTAGCTAATCCGATCATTGCAGCGGCGATGATGAAAAAGCGAAGAAACGCAGACATGATGATGCCTCATTAAAACGCATCCAACCGAAATACCGCAAGATAAACAATCGCCAAAATTAAAATGATATTGATTTTGCCGATCATCAAATGGCGCGACTTGATTTTGCCGACGGCATTGCTATTCGACGCCGCGCGTTGCGAGACCATTTTTTTCAGGCCGCTCGATTCCATGTGCGCCAGGATTAACCAGATGAACACCGCCGTCATTTTCACATGAATCCACGGCTCGGAAAATTTTCCCGACACACCAGCAAGGCTCAAGCCGAGCACAAAAGCCAGCAGCAAACCCGGAAAAGCCAGCGCGCGAAAAACCGCCAACGCCATTTTTTCATTTGCCGCCGCTTCGGCGCCGGATTGGCGCGACTTGGTGATAAGAATAAACTGCGCAAGCGCGCCGCCTACGGCCATCATCACCGTGAGCAAATGCGCCAATTTTAACCAATTAATTACAGCCATCGACATATACAACCCTCCGGAAAATGTTTTTTAAAAACCTGATTTATCCAAGATAGAAAGAAGTACGCGAAATGTCAAGGGTGGAAAAATTTTTCTGCACCGCCAATATTTTTGAGCAAAGATTTGGCCTTAAATAAAAAAGCTGACGAGAGATAACTCCGGCCAGCTTTTGAGGCTAAAACGGCTCTATTTTAAAATTCGCTCGGGTTCGCCATTTTATAAACCGTGGCGGCTAAAGCGGCGCCGGCAAAATTACCGACAAGAAAAATCCAGATATTGGGCCAGGTGCTCAAGCCCATCGTAGAAATGCCGCAGGCCACCGCAGGATTATAAGCGCCGCCGGAAACGGCGCCGCCGGCATACGCACCAACCAACACCGTGAAGCCGATGGCAAGGCCATAATAAGAATTGCCTGCATTCTTTTTGGAGGTGGCGGTGTTCAGCACCACATAGCATAGCGCGAAGGTGAACAACAATTCATTCAACACGGCGCGCGCCACATCCGGCGTGGCAGCAGTGACGACCGCCTCCGGCTTGTAAAATTTGACGACAAGCGCCGCCACGACGCCGCCTAAAATCTGCGAGATCATGTACGGGGCGACGTCTTTCGTGTCGCATTTGCCGCGCATCCAAACCGCCAGCGTCACTGCCGGATTATAATGGCCGCCGGAAATATGGCCGCCGGCATAAACCATGACCATCAGCGTTGTGCCAATGGCGAGCGGCGCCATCGCGCCAGCGCCGCCGGGTTCGATCACCGTGAGTCCGACCACCAGCACGAGAAAAAACGTGCCGATGAATTCAACGACATAGTTTTTCATTCTCCCTCCTCAGGGTTGATGAAAGGTATAGTGGATTAAAAATTCTGCAGCATGTGGTGCCAATGATCATCATGTTTATGGAATGATCGTCATGCCTTGCAGCCGTGCGATATTCAAATCGCGAATGCGGATTTCTTCCACCTGCGCCGGAAATTTATTTTGTATCGCGCGATAAACTTCGGGATCTTTTTCGCCGGAATCACCGATCAAAATAAATTTTCGTTGGGGAAATCTCGTCAGCAATTCACTAATCTGCTCGACCTTTTGATTGAAAGTTCCGTGTTCGCCGAC
>CAYUVM010000286.1:0-6276 GCA_964447935.1 uncultured Cytophagia bacterium
GACATTAGCGCTTTTCCCAGCCGGCAGAGAACCGATCCGAATTCCGATAAATAATTTTGGTGAGTATGACATTAACTATTTTGGCGCGACCGAGGTTTTCGCCCGCCGCCATTCGTTCTATGACATCTACAATTTGTGCAAAGCCGCGCTTGCTGATTCCGCACCGGTAGTTCTAAATCGGAATTTTACGGATAAAATCGTGCTAATCGGCAGTGTCATGAATGGCGATGAATTTGTCACGCCGTTCGCAACTTCTTTTCCCGGGATTTTTATTCACGCCACGGCCGTGGATAACATTCTACGCGAACAATTTCTGGTCCACCCGCCGCAAGGCACAGACTGGGTGATTTTATGCATAGTCGGTGCCTTGTTGTTTTGGCTCTTCTCGAAATACAAGCTTGCCGCGCAAGGCGTAGGTGTCGCCTTGATTATTGCGGGTTATACGCTTTTAACGTTTATCCTCTTTGACTATACGCGAATTATTGCGCCGTTAATTTCAGTCGTGGCTTTTGTTCTGTTGGCAGCGGCTATGCAAGGCCTTAATCTACATCTCACCGCGTTGCGGCGGCAAGCAATGATCAGGCGGCGTATCCGCGAGATTGTGGATGCTCGCACGCAATTACGGTTGCGCAAGCAATTCAGCAATCTGGTGCCCTCGCCGCATTATTTCTTTGCCATCGACTCCCGCGAAGATCGCGAGAAATACACGTTTATTCATTGGTTAAAATTCGTCGAAATCGGCGATCCGGGCATCGCGCCGTTTGAGCCGGAGATAAAAGTGTCGTTGCCCATCCATAGAAACGAGATTAATAAACTCGAACACGATATTCATAAACTCTGGCAAAAATATTCTCAGGGCGTTGTGGCTTCGGCGAAACGCACGGCCAATCTTGGTGAAGAACTCAAAGCCATCGGTACGCGCATCGCCGATGATTTTGGTTTGAAGTCAACATTCACCGAGCTTTTTAGCAACAATCACGCCTCGCTTCCGCTCAAACTGGCCGTCAACGACCTCAGAATTCCTTGGCAGTGGGCATTCCACGAACCGGCCCAAGGCTTACTTTGTGAAAGCTATCCATTGGGCTTCACTTTTTTCGACTCAGACAAAGAATATCCTGCCAAATCCGACCGTCCCGAGCCAAAGAAAAATTTAGAGGCGGCCGGCGGCCGAATGGCTGTACTCTTTTATGGCGATTGGCAAGGGCATCCGCAAAAACATTTGCATCATGTTCGCGATCAAATTGTCAACTTGCAAGGGCAACTGACGTGGAAAGATTGTTCCACGCTGGTGGTTCGCGACAAGTGCCAGGACTTTCTTAGTCGTCTGACCAAGGCCTGCGCTGAAGGCAGCAACTTGCGGCTTATCCATTACGCTGGCCATGCGGAAAAAGGTTTTCTGGATGTCGGCGAAAATGATTATTTGAAATCCAACACGATTTCGGGAAATTTAGGCCTGTCCTTCCCTTCGCGGCCACTCGTTTTTCTCAACGCCTGTAGCTCCGGGCGGCTGGCGGAAAAATGGGATAAGATGGATAACCTTTGCACGGAGTTTCTCGCCTGCGGCGCCGGCGCCTGTATTGTCACGACTTTTGATGTTTATGAGAAAACGGCCAATCGTTTTGCCCAAACCTTTTATGAATACTTTGTGACGAAGAATTTAACTGCCAGCGAAGCCTTGCAATGGACTATCATCGATTTAGGCAAGCCGGATAAGAAAAATGCTTACGATCCGGATTATGATATTACGCGATATTTCTATACATTATATGGCGACCCGACCATAAAGTTTTAAGGCCCACGAGCGCTTTAATAAAACCACTATTGCAAAATCGCATATACGAGAACTCTGCAGGATCAAAATAGAACAGCCGCAAGGAGGGCGCAAAAAAGGAAGCACGGATTATTTTCACCTTTATTCGAGGGAAAAATGCCCCGATCTCGTGACGATGACGCGAAAAAATCGCGTAACGAAGCCGCCCAAGCCCTCATTCGCGATTATCAAAATGGTGAGGCGCAAGCCTTCACTCGCTTAGTGGACCAGTACTGGCAATATATTTTCAAAAGCCTGCGCGCCAAAGGGGTTCCAACGGTATGCGCGGAAGACTATACACAGCAAATTTGCGTTCGGTTAATGAGAGTTCTTAAAGAGTTTCGTTTTGATTGCACTTTCGAAAATTATCTAAATACCATCGTCAAAAATCAGGTGATTAATTATTATCGGATGCGCAATAAGAGGGTAAACGGTAATCGTCTCCATCTGTCATCTTTAGAAGAATTGCTTGCACTCGCCGACGGTGAGAAGCCGCCGTTTGACATTACAGATGTTAATGCGCTGTCACCCGAAGCCGGGTTGTTTTATGAGGATCTACGCCGAATTATAGCCGCCTGTTTGCGCCTATTCAAAAGTAAACTCACTAAACTCGTCATCTGCCTGTCTTTGAAGGGATTGAAGCAGCGTCATATCGTGGCTTTATTGGGGATCCCCTTTGGCACAGTTGGCGGGCATTGGGAACGCGGCAAAAAACGGCTGCGCTACTGTATCAGGAAAAATTATCGTGAAAGCCCGACTCTCGCTTAAGCAACCTACATCTTTCACGTTTTTTGAATCTTAAATTTACGAGGCGTCTATGCAATGCCCAACCAAGGAAGATCTTATCCTCCATCTGGTCGATGATTTTGGAGAATCACGAGTAGACGATACGCTCCCTGAACATCTCGAAACTTGCTCCAAATGCCGTGGGCAGATGCGCACTTTGGAACGTGCGCTCGACACCATGCAACAAGAAAGCGGGCGGGACTGTGATGCTGCCATTAGCAAACTTTTGGATGACCTCAAAACTCAAGCCCCCGCAGTCGAACAAGGCGACATGGATGAACATCTCCAGGAATGCCGAGCTTGCAACACTTTACGGCTGTCCCTAACCCAAGAGCTTTCCTTCGAAGAAGTCATGGCTGCGGATTTCACTGTGCCGGATTCACTCAAGCAACGAATTGAAAAAGTTTTGACGAACCCTTTAGACCAGTCGCCGATTAAGGACATCATCGACGCCCTCGTTCACCAAGTGGATGATCTCGTTGATCGCATCACGCTCATTTTACAGCCCAATGCGGCGCCAGTTTTTTTGGGTAGTGCCCTCCCGGGAACCGCACAAATTGAAACTACCTCAACAAGAGATCTCTATATAGAAGTCGGGGAAGCTAATCGAACGGTAAAAATTTTTTCCGAAAACAATATCGAATTAGGCCAGCAAATTTCCAGTCCAACCGGAACAGTTGTCTTCAAGGATTTTGTTCCGGCCACATATAAACTGTGCGTCGAAGGATTCGATATCCAAGGGGTTAATTTATGGCCATGATCCAGCGCGCGGGTATTCATTGCGTGCCTCACCTGGCTAAAGATATTGATGTGTGCAGGACAACTTTCAAAAAATCTTATTGCCGTTGAAATATTCAAGCATAAATCACATATTCATCGCGAGCAAATTTGGGATGGCCATGAAACTGCAGTACTTTGGCCTGTCCCTGCAAAACTTTGGTGACAATCAAACGGCTGAGTGGCTGCAAGGTTGGCAACGCTTGTAATTCGGCCAAAGTAAAAAATCCGGCTTGGTCAATCTCAAAGCCGTCCATTTTTACGCTATCGTTTTCGGCGCGGAGCAAAAAAATGAAATATACGCCATTGGCCTCCGGCTCCACACGGTTACGCAAAGCGATGAGGCCTTCCAGCTTCGCTGAGACGCCGGTTTCTTCAAAAACTTCGCGCTGCACGGCCACTTCGATGTTTTCATTGCGCTCGACATAACCACCGGGGATAGTCCAATCGCCTGCATTGCCCAGCGCCCGGCGCGCCAACAAAACTTTCTCGCCACACAAAACCACCCCGCCAACGCCGAGCGCGTAACCCGTGCGGTATTTCGATTCGTCAAAGGCCATGCAAATTATCCAAGTTTATTTACCAATCCCAACCTTCTCATTTCATTCCCCAGCCGCCCGGTGAGCATCAACGCTCACATTTTCCAATCGCCCATAAACGAGAACCACGGATAGGTGAAAGTCGCCGGGCGGTTTTTTTCCAAAAAGAAATGGCCGATCCACGCAAAGGCGTAACCGGTGAGCAACGCGGTAACCAACAACCCAAAACGCTGCGTGGTCAACGCATAAATAATTTGCAACAGGGCGAACGTGGTGCCAATAAAATGCAGCCACCGATTCGCCGTCACCGCATGTTCACCGAGATAAAACGGCCAAAATTCTTTGAAGGTTTGAAATTGCTTTTCCATGTGCCTCCTCCGTTTGTCAGCTATCAGGTTCGCCGGTTGGCTCGTTACGCAAATTAATTGGCGAGTGAGCCAACCGGCCAACAATTTACCGATTCACCACCATCAACTTTTGTGTGGCGATTTGGCTGCCTGCTTGCAACTGGTAAAAATAAATTCCCACCGGGGCGCGTTCGCCGTTGGCGAGACGGCCGTCCCATTGCACTTCGTACCGGCCGGCCGGTTGCGCCGCGTTCACCAGTTCACGCACATTCTGGCCGAGCAAATTGAAAATCCGTAGCGAAACCGGGGCTTGGTTCGTAAAGGGCAATTCGTAACCAATTGTGGTCGCGGGCGTGGTGAGCGCGAGTGGATTCGGCGAGTTTTGCAGCAGCACAAAACGCTGCGGCAGTATTGGGGGATTCTCCAGTACGGCAACGGTATTGCGCTGCGATTGCGTTTTCCACGCCAGCGGCTTCGAAGCTTGATTGTGCAACGTTTCGCCGACGGTACGCGGCTGATCTTTGCCGAGAATGTAGCTGGTGATGAGCAAATTAAAAACGCCTTTGATGTCGTTGCCTTCCGCAAGAAAACCACTATCGCCATAAGACCCTTGCTCACCGGTTTCTATCGTATTGTCGTTGGTGCCGCTGGCCGCATCGTGAAAATAGAATCGACGACTCGTACCCAAATTACTCGCCAGTGAAAAAATATTGATGAACGAACCATGACTGCTGCTCAACATGTACCAGTTGAGATTCGGCTCGACCACGACCGCAGTTTGCGCCGCCGTCAAATTGCCGGCGCTGCCGGTGACGGTGATCGGGTTGGGGAGATTTTGGTTGTACCATCTGGCGCCGCTGACATTGGCGGCAAAATCAAATGATTGGCGCAACAGTGTAACCCGAATCCCGCTCGGAAGACTGCTCAAATTGAGCGTGGTTCCCAAAACCGAAGAGTAACCGTAATAGCGAACCAAAATGGGAAAATCAATATTGGAGCCGAATGCAGAAAGTCGTTCTCGCAATTCACGAATGAGGCGTACGCGTCCGTCGCGCACGACGACGGGGCTGAGCAAGCTGAAATTGTCTTCGCTAAAATTGAGCAAGCCGATGATTTGAAAACGCAGTTTGACGCGATCAAGGAAATCCGTACCGCTGCCATTTTCGCTCGTTGGCACGAGCATCGAGTTGCTGATGCCATTCTGCTCCAGGTGCCCCTCTTCGTAGGATTGTCCGCGAATCACATCGTTGCCCTTGCCGGATTGCGGCGGCGCGACATACGTCACATAATCTTTCACGGTCGGTGCCACGCTCAATGTCGTCGAACGAAAGAGATAAACGTAACCTTTGTTGGCGTTCACCGGATCGGTCAATTCAATTTCGTAGCGTTGGGAGGTGAGCGCCGAGGGATCATTGATCCACGCGTTGGTCGGCGCTTTGTCGCCGGCATCGCGGGTCATAAAGGCCAGTTCATCTTGATCATCCAACTTGCCGTCGCCTTTTCGGAAGTAAGTCGGGTTTGCCGGCGTCAGCGAATCCGGCTCCACTTCGTCGAATTGAAACGGAATCTGTGTCCATGTGCCGGCGCTGTATTTGTAAAGAAAAAGCTGGCTCAGGGTGGCGGTGTTATTCGAAAAATCGGGAAACTCTTTGCCGGTGAGAATCACCGGTTCATACGGACGGTTGAGATTGCCGGTTTGCGCCGCGGCTGGTGCAATGAAAAACGCCAACGTTACGATTGCGGCGAGCAGGACGAACAGAGGCTGCAGGAATTTTTTGTCAACGTATTGCATGCCTTTTTCTCCTTGAAAAGGTTAAAAAGAGTAATTGAAATTGTTGCTCCACTTCGCACCAGCCATTGGGCTATAACATTCTTTCACGACAAAAAGATAGCATTACGACAACCACTGAAACTGGCACTCCCTGCCGGTATGGTCGGCAACGGGGCGAAAGGTAAAATTAAAACGCTTGCCACAACGCGGCGTCCACACATACGACCAATTGGAACAGCGCCCCGC
>CAYUVM010000287.1:0-6260 GCA_964447935.1 uncultured Cytophagia bacterium
TAACAAGCCGGTGGTACGGTTAACGTTTTGCTTGGTGGCGGCGGGGTTCGTGAGATTGACGTCCGCCACGCTTTGAATCACCGGGGTGCCGAGGCCGGAGGGAAAAACCAAATCTTCCAGGCTCACGCTTTTTAATTAAAGGTTCGCAGGGCCGGTGTCGTTACTGCGCGCAAACACATGCAAACGTTTATTCTCGCTGTCAACCACAAGTTGCGGACGCGAGTGATTAAAACCGCCGGTGGAAAAAACATGCCGCGTCCACGCGCCGAGCGTACTGCGTTTTAACACAAAAATACTGGTGGCAGACGAGCCGGAGAGATTGGTTTGCGCCACCGCAAACAGATTGCCGCTGTTGTCGCGCGCCGGCTTCAAACAAAAATGATCTTCGGCGACGCGGCCCAGCCCGAGGCCGGAAAGGGCGATCTCGCGCGGCTTCCAGGTTTGATCGGCGGCGCCATCGGCGTGCACGGCAAAATAAATCGTCGAATCTTTTTGGTTCGACCACATGACGCCGATCTTGTTGCCGCCAAACGACACGAGACCGGAGATATCGTCAGGATCGGTGTCAGCACCTTGTACCGGTAAAACGAACGGCGTGCCCCACGTTAGGTCGCTGCCCACCGTGCGGTTGATCATGATTTTGTTCTTCTCCATCCACGTAATCCACAATTTGCCGGTGGTGTCTTTATCGATGGTCAACGTTTCGGATTTCGAACTGTTGATATTCACCGGAAAGCCGGGATCGCCGCTGTATTGTTTCGTGGTCAGATTGTAGCTGTAGCGATAGAGCTTGCTAAAATACGTCGCCGTGGTTGGGCCGGGACTGGTTGTATAAAAATGTGAGGCCACATAAAGCCGCTGGCCGTCCCACAACACGTCTGGCCGCGAGCCATTGCGCGTGTCTACGGCCGTATTGGTGGCAACCCAGCTCTGCGTTGCGGCGTTGAGCCGATAAATTTCATAACGATTTGCAGCAGAATTCCACAGCACGCCCCACCACGAGCCGTCATTCCACCACAGCTTGCTCTCGGTTTTGCCAAATGTCGGCTCGGCATTCGTCGTTGGGCCAAAATTAAAATCGCGATAACCGGCCGTTACCGGTATGGACTGGGCCCAGGCCAACGGCGCCAAACCAACCATGGCAAACAAAAGCCAAACCGCATATCGAGGGGCGGCTTGACCAGCATGTGTTATTATTTTGATCAAAATTTGATTTGTACTACGGTGTTTCAGAGTCCTCAGATTAAAAGCGCGCTCTTGCGGGAAGAATCCTCTTCTCACACTCATGCTCAAGCTCCGTATTATCTCAATCTATTACCAGGCGTCGTTATCAAAAATCAAGAGGAGATCGTCGAAAATTATCCCTTAGAAAAAATTGACCGGCCGCGGGAGGCGGCCGGTCAATCAAAACAACTCTTCACAAACATGCGTCAAATGTCCTCGGACATTTGAACTTGAACTGCAAACCTTACTTCATCAACACGATGCGGCGCACCTGTTTGAAGGAGCCGGCTTGCAGAACAGTAAAATAGGTGCCGCTGGACAAACGCGCGGCGTTGAAAATCACCTCGTGCCGGCCGGCATCCTGATAACCGTCGAACAGCGTCGCCACCAGCTGGCCGGCAACGTTGAAGACTTTCAGCGTCACCCGGCTGCTCTGCGGCAAACCATATTCTATCGCCGTCGAGGGATTGAACGGGTTCGGATAATTTTGCGCGAGGAAGATTTCCGTTGGGATTTCTTCAGCCTCGCTCACTTCCGCGACGCCTTTGGTCACCGAGGCGTCATAATAAACTTCCAGATCAGTAATGCGGTAGGTGCTCGTGGAATATTTCAGCATATTCAAGCGAATGTACCGCGAGGTCGTCTGTTTGAATTTAATATCCGTCGTGCCTTTTTTGCCGGAGGTGCTGCTCGCCACCGTTGTCCAGGTGGAATCGTCGTTGGAGACCTGCACTTCGTAGGTTTTGGCAAAATAGCTCGACTTCCATTTGATCACGAAGCGACCGAATGTTTTTTCCGAACCCAGATCAATTCGAATCCAGGCCGTGGGAGCAGCGGTCGTCAGCGGCACACTGCGCCAGTAGGTGTCTTTATTGGCATCAACCACGTTATCCACCAAAAAGCCGGGATCAGAGCCAGAGGCTTTAACGGCACTGCCCTTCGCAATGTTGATGGTCGGATCCGGTTTGGCGATAAACGTCGCGACCAAATTCTTTTCGCCGCTGATGTTGAACGCCAGCGGGTTGGCCGTGCTGGTCATATCACCGCTCCAGCCGCCGAAGATCGAACTGGCGCCGGCAGTGGCACGCAATGTCACCAGCGTGCCGGGAGCAAAAATACTGTCCGCCGGAACAACGCCCACGGTGCCGTCGCCAACAATTTTGACCCGCAGTTTCGCCAGACCCGGTTTCAACTCGAGCGCCACGACGGCCCAATCAACTGCGCCATTGAATTTGCCATCAACGATCATCGGGCCGGGCGCCGTGGTATGCTTGTCAAAAACCGCCAGCGAAACCATGTTGCCGCCGGTGCCTTGTGTCAACTCGACTTGCTCGGTGAAGCCGAGGCCAGCGGTATGTGTTTTAGAGCGCATGATCGCGGCGCCAAAAATCAGCGCGCCGTTTACCGTGGTGTTCATGTTCAAGGCGTAAGCCGCATTGTCCACGCCATTGGCGCAGATGCCGGCTGGGCCATTCGTATTTGCCGCGAGGATGGTGCCAATCGGGGACGTGGTGCTCACCCCGGAATAACGCGACACCACCATGACGGCGTTCGTCGCCGGGCTGATCAAGCTAGCCATCGCCGCCTCATCCGCGGTCGGCGTACCTTGCGCCATCCAAATCTCAACTCCGCCGCTATTACGGCCGGAGCATTGCGTCGTCACCGGAGTCCACGTCAGGCCGAGGCCGGTTACCGACATCACATTGAGGCGCGGTTTGCTGGTAATCGCGGCGAGGTACAGATCACCCGCTGCCGCCGTCATCGGAAACAATGTGGTGACCGTTGAAGCGCCGCTTGAGGTGCCAACCTGGGTTTCCTCGTTGACAATCTGGCCTTTGGTGAAGCTGCCCTTAAAAGTCGCTTTCACATTTTTGTTGGCGCTCATCAAGATCGAGGTCGGCGTGGTCGTGCCGCTCAAATCACCGCCCCAACCCAGAAACGTAAAACCGCTGTCCGGCACTACCGACATGTTGACCAGCGTTCCGGCTTTGTAAGTGCCGCCGGGCGGATCGAGAATCACTTTGCCTTGCCCGAGGGTACTGACCGCCAGTTTATACAACGTCGGCGGCAACGCCACAAACTTAGCCGACACAACTTTGTTGGCGTTCATCACCATGGTCACCGGATTGGCGGTGTTGTAAATGTCACCGCTCCAGCCAGTGAATTTGAAACCTGACATCGGCGCCGCAGTCAAGGTCACCGTGCTGCCGGCCACGTAGCCACCAGCCGGCTGCACCGGATTGACATTCACCGTGCCGGAATCATCCGGGTTGGCTACCAACGTAAATTTGGCATTAACGATCACTGCACCCGCAGGCCTCAACTCAATTCCCACTGTGGCCCAGTCGGTATCGCCGTCAAAAGAACCAGTCACTGCCGCATTGCCGGCGGTGGGGAAATTCTTGTCGGATGTCGCCACCGAAATTACATCGCCGCCAATGCCAAATACTGCTTCGGCACGCTCGGCATAACCGGCGCCCGGCGTATGCATTCTGGAGCGCATGGTCGTCGCCGAAAAAATCAGCGAGCCCGCGGCCGTCGTTGACGTGTTCATCAAATACACATTGCTGTCAACACCGCCCGCACAATCTCCATCGAGGCCCGTGGTGTTTGCTGAAATCACGTTGCTGAGCGGTTTCGTGGCATGCACGCCAAAATACCTCGACACCACAATGATCGCGTTCGTCGCCGTATCCGCAAACGTGGCGGAAACCGGCGCGGCGCCTGTCGGCGTGCCTTGCGCCATCCACACCTGGATGACGTTGCCGTTACGGCCGGAGCATTGTACTTTCACCGGCACCCAAGTCATGCCGAGGCCGGTTACGCCCACCACGCCGAGTTTCGGCTTGGAAGAGATCGCCGCCAAATAAATTTGACCGTTGGCGGGTGCGAGATTTTCAGAGGTCGTAACCACCAGCGATTTGCTGGCGACGCCGAATTTGGTTTCTTTGTGCAACACCTTGCCAGTGGCCGCGCCGCCGGTAAAAGTTGCCGTCACATTTTGGTGCGCATTCATGGTAATCGTGCGCGGGCTGGTCAAACCGGTCAATGCGCCTTTCCAGCCATTGAACACAAAACTCGGAGCAGGCTTTGCAGTCAAAGTCACCACCGTGCCAGCTTTGTATGTGCCGCCCGGCGGGTTAAGCGTAACGCTGCCATTGCCGATCGTGTTAACATTTAAACGATAGGAGGGAATAACCTGAGAAAATGTCGCGATGACATGCTTGTTCGCATTCATCGTAATCTTGACCGGATTGGTGGTGCTGCTCACGTCGCCGCTCCAACCGTCAAACTTGAAGCCGGTCACTGGCACGGCTTTCAGCGTCACTTCCGTGCCAAAATCGTACGCGCCGCCCGCCGGGGTCAGTTCGACACTGCCGAGGCCGACCGCATTCGTCGTCAAGGAATATTGCGTCGGACCGCCGGTTGCATTGGCCGGACGAATTTCAAGCCCAATCAATGACCAATCGACTGCACTGTTGAAGAAACCGTCAATCGTCGTCGATGTCACCACCGGCACGCCTTTATCCTGCACGGCCAAGGAAACCACATCGCCGCCCGTGCCTTTGATCAGCTCGGCGCGCTCGATGAAGCCGGGGCCCGGCGTGTTGGTTTTGGCGCGCATTACCACTGCGCTATACACGTAGGCGCCGTTCGAACCCGTGGTCAGATTAAACAAATAGGAGATATTATCCACGCCGCCGGCACAAGCACCGTTGCTGCCCGTGGTGTTGCCGGAAATTACACTGCCCAGCGGAAACGAGGCATGCACGCCGGAATAGCGCGACACAATGAGGATGGCATTCTTTGCCGAATCGGCAAATGTGGCGGTCACCGTTCCGTTGCCGGTCGGCGTTCCTTGCGCCATCCAAACTTGTACATTGGTAGAGTTACGTCCGGAGCACTGCGCTTTCACTGGTTTCCAGTTTAAGCCGAGGCCGGAGACTGAGGTGACACCCAATTTGGGCTTGGTGGTAATGGCAGCCAGGTACAGGTTGCCATTTACACCGGTGAGGCTGGCCGAAGTCGTCACGCTCGGATCGGGGCCGGACGCGCCAAACTTCGTCTCTTCGTGGACGATTTGAGCGGAGCTCAAACCGATGGCGCACAGCAAAAATACTGCAACGCTGGCCACGAGTCCCGCGATTTTGCGGGATTTCAACGTGTTCATACAAAGTCTCGCTTTTTTGTGGTTTAACGTAGCGTCCCTGCGAGACCATTAGTGCTCTGCCTGCACTAACCAATTGACTTAGCCTGCTCCGGCCCTGCCAAAATTTATTTACAACAAAGAAAACTTACTGCCGAGAAAAAATTTACTAAAAGAGGTGTAGAATGTCCAACCGGATGATAACCGACAAGGCATTGCGGGAAAAGAAACAACCAGATTTATGGTTAGTCCCGTCCGGGACGATGGCAACACTATTTTGCCAGACAATTGCTCAATGCCATATCTGCTAATACCGACAAAAGCCTATTTCAGCAGAATAATTCTTCGCGTTAATTTTTCGACGCCGGCGCGGAGATGCAACAAATAAATGCCGGCGCTCACCGGCGCATCGTCGTCATCGGCGCCGTTCCATTGCACCACGCTACGACCGGCGGATTGCAAGCCGTCGATGAGCGTGCGCACCCGCTGGCCGGAAAGGTTGAAGATCTCCAATCGCACATGGGTTTCGATGGAAACAAAAAACTCGATACTCGTGCCGAAATTAAACGGATTCGGATAATTCGGATAAAGCTGCAACGAGAACAGCGGGCGGGGCTTGTCATCCGGATCTTCAAAATCGCCGGGGTCGCCGCTCGCCTGCGGTCGCAGGGCCACCGCCAACATGGCCCAATCGGTGCTGCCGTTAAATGTGCCATTCACAGTTGCGGTTCCGGCGGTTGGAAAAACTTTATCCTGCACCACCAGCGAAGCCGCGCTGCTGCTGCTCCCTTGTTTCATTTCCACGCGCTCGAGGTAGCCCAGCCCCGGCGTGTGGGTTTTGTTGCGCATGGCCGCCACGCTATAAATCACGCCGCCGTTGGCCGCGGTC
>CAYUVM010000288.1:0-6234 GCA_964447935.1 uncultured Cytophagia bacterium
TCCAAACGCGGCATTCATAGCCGCTTCGAATGGCAAATGATCGAGCGCTTTCAAAAGCAGATACATCTCAATCCCAGCGGCATTGATTCGATTGCGAATGCGGCGGAAGCGGCCTTTGAAATTGTGTTGAGCAGTCATATCTGGGCCGACAATATTTTGCGCGCGGACACCCGCAGCCGGGTGCCGTTGAAAGTGTACGAAACGAGCGACAGTTTCGATCAAACCTATTATGACAAGCTGTTCGCGCTGGTGGGGCCGGTCGCCGAGCAACAAATGAGCGCTGCCGCCAAAGCCGTCGCCAGCTTTTGGTACACCGCCTGGCTGCGCGCCGGCCGTCCGCAATTGTAACCCAGTCGATCCGGCTGGAGAATGACAATTATTTGCAACGAAAAGTGAACTGCAACTAAAGAAAATCTTTTGCATCGCAGATTTCTTTTTGTTGCGAGATTTTATATAGGAAATTTTTGCCAGACTCGAGTAATTTTCGCCGCTCCGCCTCCTTGCCGGAAACGTTGACGGTTTCTGATCTCACCCAGCAGATCAAAATGCTGCTCGAAACCGGCCTTGCTCCGGTTTGGCTCACCGGCGAGATTTCCAATTTCAAGCGCCACTCTTCAGGGCATTTTTACTTTTCGTTGAAAGACGAGAACGCGCAAATTCCTTGTGTGATGTGGGCGGGACGAAATCGGAGTTTGCGTTTTTCGCCGGAAGACGGCATGCAGGTGCTGGCGCACGGCCAGGTCACGGTTTATGAAAAACGCGGCTACTATCAATTCGACGTTGCGCAAATTCAACCAGCCGGCGTTGGCGCGCTGCAAGCCGCATTCGAACAGCTCAAACGGCGATTGCAGGCCGAGGGATTGTTTGATGAAGCGCGCAAGAAGCCACTGCCGGAATTTGTCCAAAGTGTTGGCATTGTAACGTCACCCACCGGCGCAGCGCTGCGCGATCTCGTGAGCGTTCTGCGGCGGCGCTGGCCGGCGATGAAAATTATTTTGCGGCCGGTGCTCGTGCAGGGGGCGGGCGCGGCGGAAGCAATTGCGCAGGCGATTGGTGAATTTAATGAATACAAAGAAGTCGAGGTTTTGATTGTTGGCAGGGGAGGAGGCTCACTGGAAGATTTGTGGGCCTTCAACGAAGAGATTGTCGCGCGCGCGATTTACGCCAGCAAAATCCCCGTTGTGTCCGCGGTGGGGCACGAAGTTGACTTCAGCATCAGCGATTTTGTTGCCGATGTGCGCGCGGCCACACCCTCGGCGGCGGCGGAATTGGTGGCGCCGGAGGTAACGGAAGTCAAACGACAGTTGCAAAGTCTGGCGATTCAATCGATTCGCCAATTGCAGAGGTTATTGCAAACGCAACATGATCGTTTGCGTCGGGTCGCCACGAGTTACGGCCTGCGCCAGCCGCTCGATCAAGTGCGCCAGCGCAGCCAGCAGCTTGATGATTTGCAGCGCCGCCTGCAGTTGGCTTTGCAAAACCGCCTTGCCATTTGGAAGCAGCAGCTCAAAGCCAAAGAACAGCGCCTGCGCGCCTTGAGTCACGAACATATTTTGCAGCGCGGCTTCGCCATCGTCTATCGTGAGCCGGACAAAAAATTAGTGCATGAGGCGAAAGAATTGCAAGCGAATGATTCGATTCATATTCAATTTGGCGTCGGCAGCGCCGAGGCGAGAGTGGAGAAAGTGAAGAAGTCGATCCGATAACTTTTTTGAGTGCCATTCTGGAAGAATCCGGTTTTTATCCAGCCAGTGTTCTCGTTTGCAACAGGATTCCTGCGGAATGGCATTATGAAGTGCTGGAACTGATTCAAAGAAGCGCGAACTTTTAAGGATGGAGACAGGGACGGATGAGCAAAAAAATGACGTTTGAAACGGCGATGAACCGGCTCGAAGCGATTGTGCAGCAGCTCGAACAGGGCCGCATCGGCCTCGAAGAGGCAATCAAAATTTTTGAAGAAGGCATGACGCTGTACAAACAATGCCAGTTGCAATTAAAAGAAGCCGAAAAGAAGATCGAAGTGCTGGTGAAAACCGATGAGGGGTTTCAGTTGGAGTTGATGGAGGTGGAGGCGTAAAGCGTAAACACGTCATTCGTAACCCAGACAGCCGGTTTGGGCTTTGATCTTAAAAAACCTCGAACGCGGATTTAATGGATTCCCGTGGATTATAAAGCTCAAATAAAATCCGCGCTAATCCGTGTCGTCAGCGTTATCCGTGTTCAAAAAGAATGATATTTGGAATTCGAAGAGATTCAGAATTTGAACCATGCAGCAGAAAAAAGTCAAATCGACAAAGACGACCTGACTACGCCGCTGATGCGGCAGTATCTCGCGGTCAAAGCCCAGCACAAAGATGCCATTTTATTTTTTCGCATGGGCGATTTTTATGAGATGTTTTATGATGACGCGAAAACTGCCAGCGAAGTTTTGGGTATTACACTTACCTCGCGTTCTCACGGCAAATCCGCAGATGTGCCGCTCGCTGGGTTTCCGCATCATGCGCTCGACACGTACCTCGCGAAAATGATTCGCGCGGGCCATCGCGTGGCAATTTGCGAGCAGGTGGAAGATCCGAAGCTGGCAAAAGTGGTGGTGAAGCGCGAGGTCACGGAAGTGGTGACGCCGGGCAGTATTTTGTCGGATGATCTGTTGACGAGCCGCCGCAATAATTTTTTGCTGGCGATTCATCCGCTGCAAAAAACCGCCGGGCTGGCGCAGATGGATATTTCCACCGGAGAATTTTTTGTCGGCGAGGTGGCGATAGAAGCAGCGGAAGGCGGTTTGCGCGAAGCGATTTTGAATATCGAACCGGCGGAGATTCTCATTGCCGAAGAACACGCGGATTGGCTGCGGCAAAAAATTTTGGCGAATGCCAATATTCTCATTACCCGCCGTGAGGGCTGGCAATTTGCCTATGATTATGCTTATGAAAAACTGACCAAGCATTTCCAGACGTTGACGCTGAAGGGCTTTGGCTGCGATGATTTAACCGCGGGAATTTGTGCGGCGGGCGCGGCGTTGTCTTATTTGAAGGAAAATCAGAAAAATGAGCTGGCGCATTTTGCGCAACTGACGCGGCTCAATAATCGCGAATTTGTCAGCATCGATCTGGCCACCCGGCGCAATTTGGAATTGGTACGCTCGTTGCGCAATGATGATCAGCGCGGCACACTGTTGAGCGTGCTGGATCGCACCCGCACGGCGATGGGCGGGCGGCGAATGGTGCAATGGATTCTGCAACCGCTGCGCGAGGTGGATAAAATTAATGCGCGGCTCGATGTGGTTGAAGAGTTCATGCAGAAAAAAAATGAGCGGGCCAATATTGCCGAGTTGTTGCGCGGCGTCGGCGATCTCGAGCGCTTGGTGGCGAAAGTCACGACGGCGCGCGCCAATGCCCGCGAGTTGCTGGCGGTGCGTTTTGTGCAGTTGAAAATTCCCGAACTAAAAAAAATTCTGGAGAAATTTGAAGCCGCGTTGCTGCGCTCAATTTTCGCCGGTCTGCAGGAATTGGCAGAATTAACCCAAGAACTCGCGGCGGCGATTGTGGATGATCCGCCGCTTGCCGTTACCGATGGCGGCATTATTCGCGCCGGTTATTCCGCCGAGTTGGATCGGTTCCGCAGTCTGTCTCTGTCGGGAAAAGATTGGATCGCCAAACTGCAAGCGTCGGAACGCGAGCGCAGCGGCATCGGCTCTTTGAAAGTTGGATATAACAAAGTTTTTGGTTATTATATTGAAGTGACGAATCCGAATCTGGCGAAGGTGCCGCAGAATTATATTCGCAAGCAAACACTGTCGAATGCCGAGCGCTACATCACGCCGGAATTGAAAGAATATGAAGAACAGGTGCTGCAGGCCGAAGAAAAAATGGTGGCGCTGGAATATGAACTCTTTGATCGGCTGCGGCAAAAAGTCGCCGCGCACGCAACGGCGTTGCAAGAAAATGCTCGGCTGTTGGCCGTGCTCGACTGCCTATTGGCTTTTGCGGAACTGGCGAGCGAGCAACATTATTGCCGGCCGGTTTTAAATGATGATTTAAAAATTGATATCAAAGATGGCCGGCATCCGGTGGTGGAAAAACTGCTGCCCTTTGGCGAAAAGTTTGTGCCGAATGACACGTATCTCGACGACACCGGCCATCAAATTATCATCATTACCGGGCCTAACATGGCCGGCAAATCAACTTATTTGCGGCAGGTGGCGCTGATCGCGTTAATGGCGCAAATTGGCTCGTTCGTACCGGCGGCGAAAGCGAGTATTGGCGCGGTCGATAAAATTTTTACGCGCGTCGGCGCTTCGGATAATTTGGCGGGCGGCGAGAGTACATTTCTGGTGGAAATGAACGAGACCGCTAATATTTTGCACAACGCGTCGGCAAGAAGTTTGGTGATTCTCGATGAAATCGGCCGCGGCACCAGCACGTATGATGGCTTGTCGATTGCATGGTCAGTGGTTGAATACCTCCATGATAACGCGAAAGTTGCGGCGCGGACATTGTTTGCGACGCATTATCACGAATTGAATGAATTGGCGAACCGCCATCCGCGCGTGAAAAATTACAACGTGCTGGTGAAAGAATGGGGCGATCAGGTGGTTTTTCTTCGCAAAATTGTCGAAGGCGGCAGCGATCACAGTTACGGCATTCAGGTTGCGCAGCGCGCAGGCTTGCCGAAACCAGTGATTCAGCGCGCGAAGCAGGTGCTGGCCACTTTGGAGCAGCAGGCGATTGAACGAGAGGAGCTTCCCCCGGCGTCGGCGAAGTCGAATCAGCGCGTGAAACAAATGGATATTTTCGCTGAACAAGAACGGCATCTGCGGCAGGAATTGTTGGGATTCGATGTGAATCAATTGACGCCGTTAGAAGCGCTGCAAAAGCTGGCGAGCCTGCAAAAGCTGGCGGCGGAGGGAAACTCTAATTAGTTTGGGCAGTTGAAGATATATGTCTGTTTGGAAGCAAATGCAGTTAAAATTTATAAATTTAAAAGATATGCCGGAGCCAACGATGCGTATTTTGAAATTCAGTTTTTGCTTTGCGCTCATTTTTATAACTTCCGCCGCCCACGCCCAAGGCGGTTTCAAAAAAGCCAAATATGCCGGTGAATTTCTCAATCTCGGCGCGGGCGGGCGCGGGCTGGGAATGGGCGGCGCTTATGTGGCGCTGGCGCGCGATGTGAGCGCGACCTATTGGAATCCCGCCGGATTGGTGAATATCGAATATCCGCAAATCATGCTTATGCACGCGCAACAATTTGAAGGCGTGGTGAAATATGATTTCGGCAGCTTCGGCATGCCGTTCGGCGCGAATCGCAGCCTCGGCATTAGCTTGATTCGGCTGGGCGTGGATGACATCAAACGCACGGAGTTGGAAAACCCCGACGCCAAATTAGGCCCGACGAATCGCCCGATTGTGGCCGGAACTTTTTCGGATGCGGAGTACGCGTTGTCGCTCACCTATGCGGTTAAACGCTCCAATACGCTTTCCTTTGGCGGCAATATCAAGATTCTGCATAAAGCGCTGGGCGATAATTCGGCTTGGGGACTTGGTTTCGACCTGGCGGCGTTGTTCAATCCCGTTGGGAATTTGCAGGTGGGGCTTAATTTGCAAGATGTCACCAACACGATTCTCGCGTGGGACACTGGCCGCCGCGAATTGATTGTGCCGACCCTCAAAGCCGGTTTCGCGTATCCGATGGGTTTTCCGATGATTGGCGGCTATATGGCGCCGGCGCTCGATTTTGAAATTCGCTTCGAAGGGCGGGATTTTGCATCGCAGCTTGCTGCCGGGCCAATCAGCTTGGACTCGCATTTGGGGTGGGAATATCAGCGGGAGGCCGTTGCTTTTCGTTTTGGCTCAGATGTCGGCAACTTAGCCGTCGGTGCCGGGCTTAATTTGCCCAAACTACAAATTGACTATGCTTTTCTCAGCCATAACGATCTCGGCGCGAGCCATCGCATTTCCGCGCGTCTGGCGATTGAAGAATTAAAATACCGCCGGCCGCGATAAGTTGTTTGCTGTAAAGTTTTTAGATGGTTTAACTTGCGGATGCGAAGCAATCGGCGGATAAGCAATCGAAATTTGTTGGTTGCTTCTTGTCCGTGGAGCATGGAACTGCGAATTTTGCTAAAAATCCTCCCTAATTTTGCCCATTTCAACTTCCTCAAAAAAACGAAAAATTTAGTTGAATCTTATCGCTAATTTTCGTAAAATCTAAGTTGAGTTTAAATTACAACTT
>CAYUVM010000289.1:0-6225 GCA_964447935.1 uncultured Cytophagia bacterium
TCAGACTTTTTTAAATATCTTGTAAAATCTTTTTGCTCAATAGCTGAATAGTTACAAACGTTGGATTGCTGCGATCCATGCCGCCGTAAAGCCAGAGCGCCGGTACATTGAGCGCTTGCAAGGCGGCCGCCGGATCGTAGCCGGGCGCGCCGGTATAATTGGCCAACATCGCCGTGAGTTGGGAAATGGAAAGCGAGGCATTGTCCGCCAGGCCGTCATAATAAATTTCAATGCCCACCGAACTGCCGCCGCCATTGACACAAATAATGAAAGCAACCTGGTTTGATTGATTTGCCACCAATGGCGCCACCCATGCGCCTTGACTCGTCCCCCAAAGGAAAATTTGTTTCGGGTTGAGGTCTTGATGCGTCGCTAAAAAATTCACGATCGCGAGTACGTCACTTGCACGCTCGGGAATCAACTGTGCGCTGTTTTGGAGATTGACATTTTGATAAGCGCCGGTCGATTGCCCGAGGCCGCGCTTATCGTATCTAAACAACGCGATACCCTGCG
The DNA here is from genome assembly GCA_964447935.1 of uncultured Cytophagia bacterium. Taxonomy (GTDB): domain Bacteria; phylum Zhuqueibacterota; class Zhuqueibacteria; order Zhuqueibacterales; family Zhuqueibacteraceae; genus Zhuqueibacter. The sequence continues at coordinate 514 of CAYUVM010000289.1, forward strand.
GCAGCAAGACACTTTGTGCCGGCTTATCTGCCTCACGCGTCTCGCGGCCGGAGCCCGTAATAAAAATCATCACCGGATACGGGCCGGGGGTCGAAGGGAGATCGAGCGTTCCGGTAATGGTTATATCGCCATTCTTAATGGAAAAATCACCCGCGCCCTTGGGAGCCTCGTTGGGCGGCGTAGGCGAATCATTTTTGCACGCGCTCAGAATCAAAATCACGCCAACCACGACGAACGGGTTCAAGATTTTTTGCAATTGCATCGGAATCATCCTTTCGGGGTTATTGTAAATGGAGTAGCGTTGGGGTTTCAACAAAACGATACAGAGCAATAATGCGTGGGTTCGCTTCGAGTTTGTAGAAAAAACCGCTCGTAAAATTTTTCGCTGCGAAATTCACCAGGATGCAATTGGCTTGACGGCGGCCATGATGGGATTGCTCGTCACGGTGCTGCGTATAAAATTTTGCGAGTGCATTACTGCTGGCAGAGGTAAAGTAACCAGCGAAGCCAACGATGAAACGGCGAGGTGGATACGGTGATTGAAGCATTTGCAATTCATTTCGATCTGCCTTTTAGATTGATCTTTCCAGGGTTTTTTGCTTGATGATAAATGATCCAACTTTTCAAAGCTTAACGATATTGATCGGCTTCTTGGCGAATCAATTCGTAGATTTTCCCGCCCGGATAAACCGTGACTTTGTTGACGACATTGGTGAAAATGAGCAGCCCCAATTTGTTCACCGTATCGATGCTCAAACTCGAAGATACGCCGGTAAGGCCGCCGGTGTGACCCATATAACCATTGCCGAAATTCCGCCAGATCAAGCCGAGGCCCGCCTCGGGCACATGCACACGGAGCATTTCATTGATGGTAGCCGTTTGCAAAATTCGTTTGCCGCCATATTCGCCGCCATTCAAGTAGGCCATGGCGAAATGTGAAAATTCTTTGATCGAGCTGCGCATCATGACGGCTGGATAAAATTTGACGCTGTATTGCGCCGCTGTAGCCGTTGCCGAAGTATGAAGCTCGGCCAACTGGCCGGCGTCAACGTCGCGCAATCGGAAGCCGGAATGTTCCATTGTCAGCGGCGTAAAAATATTTTTTCGGCAATATTCACCGAAATCAACGCCGGAGATAACTTCGACAATGTAGCCCAGCAACGCGACGCCTGCGTTCGAATTTTCAAATACAGTTCCCGGAGCAGCGTTCTTCCACATCGCGGCAACATACTCCGATCCGTCGGGCAAAAGATATTCCCGCAACCAAGGGCCGAGTACCGGTGCGGTATCGTCGGTATAGCGTTGGTAGAAGTTGGGATCCTCGCCGTTCGGGTGGGCAAGGCCGGAGCGATGTGTGAGCAAGAGGCGCGTCGTGATCGGCACGTCGGGATATTGCGGATGGCGGATTTTAAAAGGCAAATATTCGCTGATATCTTTATCCAAATCGAGCTGCCCCTGTTCCCAAAGTTGCATGATTGCCGTTGCTGTAACGGTTTTAGAAACTGATGCGAGAAGGTAGACGGTTTCCTCGGTCGGGATTTTTTTGTCCGCAATATTGCTGAAACCATAAAAATTTTGCCAAACAATTTTGTCGCCTTTAATGATGCACGCGACCAGCGACGGCAGGCCATCTTTGCTCATCTCCGCTTGAATGGCAGCGTCGAGCGCGGAGTTTTGATGCTGCGGCGGCGAAGTAATCGGAGCCTTTTCACCGCAAGCGGATAGCAACAGAATGAAAATCATCGTCGCAAAATGTGCGCGCGTGTGTCGCATCGGCTCATTACCTTTCTTGAAATGGAGTTCAGCCATAACAATATCGAACTTATGATTAAACGCAATTTTTCGACAAGCGATCCTACCCAAAACTGGGTATTCGCGAGCGAAACCTGAAAGCGCGAGCAATGAGGCGATGAATGATCTCTGGTTTGCCAAGCATGGCTGCGCGATTTGATGATTCACATTTTAAGAAGAGACGAAAATTTGGGAAGGCGACTATACCCAAAAGTGGGCATTGGGGTGAAGGAAGCTGCGGAGAAAAGTCGTAGTGAGAATAAAAGCAAACGCACCTCGACACGAAACATTACTGGCAATTCGCCGGTCAAAAGCATAAACGAGAATCTTGCACAAACCGGCAGAGCCTAAATGAACGAAAAGCTAAAACGCGCTTTCTTTAATGAAACCGAACAACGCCCGCGAGCCGGTTGGCGCTTGTTGGTATTTGCTCTCATCTTTATGTTGCTGAATGCCATCGTTTCGGTTGTCGTTCGCTTCGGATTCGGCGGCCGGCCCAAAGATAAGGCCACGGCAACCGCGTTGCTCGGCGTTCTTTTGGTGATCACCGCAACGAGCGCGGTTTATTTGAGCCGCCGTTATCTCGATAAGAGATCGCTTTCATCATTGGGCTTGCAAACCACACGCCCCCGCACCGCTGACTTGTGTTTCGGTTTCTTCTTGAGCGGCTTGATGGTCGGCCTCATTTTTCTCGCTTTGCTTTCTTTTGATTGGATCAAGTTTCAAGGTCTCGCGTGGCCGCAAAATCAATCTGTAGCATTCATGCAATTAACGTTACTCTTTCTCGGAGTCGGCGCAACCGTAGGGTGGTGGGAAGAGTTGGTTTTTCGCGGTTATCTTTGGCAAAATCTGCAAGACGGTTTGGGATTAAAATGGGCCATCGGCATTTCGTGTATGCTTTACGGCGTGATTCACCTGTTGAATCCGAGCGCGAACCTGCTCTCCGGTTTGCTCATCGCCGCCATCGGCTTTCTGCGCATTTTTGGTTGGCTGCGCACGCGACAACTTTGGCTTTCAATGGGCATGCACGCCGGTTGGAATTTTTTCCAAGGCCCGATCTTCGGCTTTGCCGTGAGCGGTCGCGAGTCGTTCACGTTGCTGCAACACGAGAGCACCGGCCCAAGCTGGATCACCGGCGGCACGTTCGGGCCGGAAGCAGGCGTCATTGCCGGGCCCGCGATTCTATTCGGTTTGCACCTGATGCTGCTCTGGACACGGAAGTGCCGTGAGCGCGATGCAAAAATAAAATTTGAGGCTGCCGTTCATTGAGGATACGCTCTCAAATAAACTTTTATTTTGCCGGCAACGACACGAACCAGTTGATCAATTCTTTGTTGTCTACAATACTCCACGAATGTGGGTGTCGGGTTCCATCCGGCAAAGAACCTTTGTCCGTTGTCAGGATCAGTTCGGCTTGCTGATTTCCTATAAGGTTCAACGCATTGATGAATGCAGCAAAATCGACGGCGTTCATGCTGTCATAATCTTTTCTGCGGGTTGCCATCCACCATTTGACGTCCGGCTCGGTGTAAGCGCGAACGGCAATATCAACGAAATTTTGCTCATTGCCTTTTCCTTCCGAAGAACAACAAAGGGAGTATGAAAAAGTTTCTTTTGATGCGAAATTGCAGTGAACGCCTCGCGTTTACAACTTTGACAGCCAAACGGCCTTTGGCTATTCTTGAAAGCATCATGGCTTTCTCTTTGAACTTTTTTAATTGCGCTTGCCCGCTTCGAGCAAATGAGACCATAGTGTCGCGTCAAAGAGTTGTCGAACGTCTCCCTGCCGGATATGAAATTGACTCGCATCAAGGAATAAGCGTTTACGGTTTTAGCCAATATCGCCAGCTATTTCGCTGCTTTCGGCGGGTGGCTTTGCCAGAGCACGTTCATGATGAGCCACTTGCCCTCTTTCTTCGCGAGGTGCATGTAATCGATGCCCCAATGCGCGCGCAGCTTGACCGTCGCGGTTTGATCCACGACTTCATAAACTACCACTTCTTTGAGCGCGGTTTTGGCATCGACGCGGCCGTTCTTGTTCCAATTCTTGGCCACGCCCACAAGCTGATCGAAACTCATGCGGCTTTCCGAATACGGCCCACCGTCTTTCTCACGCCAGTAACCCACTTTGGCCAGCTCACGCGAAACACTGCGCTCGATGCGCTCCGGCTGAACTTGATAAATACCTTCTACATAATCCAACACCGCTTGGCGCACGGCTTCGTGATCATCGTTTTGTTGTGCCATCGCCACGTCCGTCAAAGTGAAGCACAGCATCGCGAGCGTAAAAAATGTTTTTGATTTCATCGTCGTTTCCTTTCTAAAATTAAAAACCCAACAGCTTTGAACACGGAATACACGGATGACGCAGATTTTCACAGATAAAAACCCGCGTGAATCGTTGTAATCCGCGTTATCCGTGTTCAAAGCTTTTATTTTGTGCTACTCGCAGAATTTCGGCTCTCATCTTTTACTCCGCGTTGATCTGCACATGCGCCAATACCCAGTCATAAATTTTTTCATGCAAACCAGGCGCGCGGCGCTGCCAGCGATAATAACGTTCGGGCCAATCCTCACCTTCGCCGCGCATGCGGCCGGGAATGTTCATGCCATGATCGGCTTCGGGCATCACAAGAATTTTGAAATCTTGATTGCTTGCTTCTTTCAACAAACGTTCGAGTTTCGTGACATTCTCCGGCGGCGGCACGACGTAATCGCGCTCGCCGTACCAAGCCAGCACGGGAATTTTCGTTTGCCGCAGCGCCGCGGTGTTGTCGAAATTTTTATAACGGCGAAAATACTCCAACTCGGCGTAGTCGAGATTTTCCGGCAAATCGACATACGCCGACCATCTTTGCTGCCGCGCTTTCGCAACCAGCGGTTCGAAGGTTTTCCACGGCGCTTCCTGCCAGGATAATTCCACCAACTTTTTTTGATAAGCATACGCCGCTTTGAATTCTTCCTCGGTAAATTTCTCTTTTGCGTTCCAGCGCATGTTGTATTCCACCACGTGGCCTTGCTGCTCAGCGAGGCTCTCCGCCGGACCGACATCGAGCAGGAGAAACGCCACTTTGCCAGAACGCTGCGCCGCAATCGGAATCACCCAGCCGCCGGCGCTGATGCCCCACAACCCGATTTGTTTTGCGTCAATATCTTTTCTCGCCGCAAGCAAATCAATGGCGGCGAGAACGTCTTGATAGCGCTCTTCCGTTGTCGTCTTCATGCGATCGCCACCGGATTCACCGGCGCCGCGACCATCAAAAATCAAACTGGCAACGCCGCGTTGCGCCAAACGTATTGCATCCGCCGCGTTGCCGGCGCGACTGCCATAGCCGCGACCTGAAACGATGATGATCGCCGGATGCGGTCTGCGTGTTGCCGGCAAATGCAGTGTTCCAGCCATCGTCACTGCACCGCTCTGAAAGCGAACTTCCTCGCGCACAATCTTTGGCGCAACAGGCTCGAGCGTGCGTTTGAGATGAACGCGAGTTTTGGTCGAATCCCTGCCAATCGCAAACCCGCGCATTTCGCCGGCAGCCGTGTCAACGAGCAATGTTGTTCGTCCGTAGATAAAAGTAAAAGTGAGTTGGCCAGAGTCATAGCGTAAATCTCGCGGCGGCGCGTTTAAAATGCCGCTCTCCGGCACGGAAATTAAAGTCTGCAATTGTCCCTCGCGCTGCTCAACGTTCATCTTCAACAACTGTACCGAGCCTTCGCGAATGTATGCGCCTTCCCAATAACCGATAACAGAAGTCTGCGTGGAATCGGGCTGGCGCGCCAATACGAAGGTTGGTATAAGAATAACGAACAGAAAAGTTTTTTTCATGCAAGCGCTCCGTGAGATTTTAAGTAGCGCAGACATCTTGTCCAATGTCACTAACATTTCTCGGCTGCCACCTGAGCTTTGAGTTCTTGAATATA
>CAYUVM010000290.1:0-6202 GCA_964447935.1 uncultured Cytophagia bacterium
CCGCAACCAAAAGAGATTAAACACAGAGAAAACGGAGCAAACAGAGACGATAATATTTGAAAACCCTCTTTGGCTTTGCAATCTCTGTTGATTCAGTTTTCTCTGTTGAAAAGTCTTTGCTTTTTTTTGCAAAGATATCACTTGTAACAGATTAATGCCAAATCGCAAAGACCCGCAGAGATAATCTACGGGCGCAGCTTTTGCGTGTTCTTTGCGGCTCTGCGTCTTTGCGTGCGCTTTTGTTTTTGGTTCACGTCAGGTTTTTAATCACCTGTCCAAAAATCAGAAGGTATTCTTGATCACTTTGCCGTCTTTCATCACGAATTTAACGCGTTGCAATTCTGTGATATCGGTCAACGGATTGCCGCTCACGGCGATGATGTCGGCAAGCTTGCCGGCTTCCAGACTGCCGATTTTATTTTGCCAGCCCAGCAATTCTGCCGCCACCAACGTAGCCGATTTGAGCACGGCTAGCGGCGTCATGCCATAACGCACCATCACTTCGAGTTCGCGCGCATTGGTGCCGTGGTCGCCGGTGAGATCGCTGCCAAACGCAATTTTAAGCCCGGGAATTTTGAGCGCGCGTTGAAACGTGGCTTTGTGGCGCTGCGTGGTGCCCTCGCTCATTTTTCGCGCCGCCGCGGAGGCGTTGGGATTTTCCAGGCCGCGCAAATACGCGATCATCGTCGGCACCCAATAGCAGCCCTTTTGCGCCATCAACCGAAACGTCGCGTCGTCGAGATACAAACCGTGTTCGATGGAAATACAGCCGGCGTTGATGGCAGTTTGCGCCGGCAGACTCGTGTAAGAATGCGCGGCGATTTTGATGCCGACCTTCGCGGCTTCATCAACCATTGCTTTCGTTTCTTCAAATGTAAATGTCGGATAGCCGGTGAGCGAGTCGCCTACCATGTTGCGGCCGCGGCGATGGTCGATGTAGATTTTGATGAGATCGGCGCCGTATTTGATTTGCTCGCGCACCGCCAGCCGGACGCCTTCAACGCCGTCGGCGATTTGCGCGCCGTATATCATCGGCGCTTCCGGCGAAAAACCATACGGCGAATAACCGCCGGTGATGCCCAGCGAGCGCGTCGCCGCTTGCATGCGCGGACCGATCACTACACCGTTGTTGATCGCATCGCGCAACGCAACATCGGCATACATCGCGCCTTCAGTTTCCACGTCACGAATGGCAGTGATGCCGGCCTCCAGCGTTTTCTTCGCATTCACTGTCGAATAAATCGCGCGATAGGCAATTTGCTCGCGCAGCAGTTGATCGTTGTAATCGCCGTCATGCAAAAGCATGTGCGTGTGCGTGTCGATTAAACCGGGAAGCACGGTCGCAGCGCTCAAATCAATAATCTTCGCGTTAGCGGGAATCTGCACGGCCGCACCGACCGCAGTGATGCGATTGTTTTGGATGATAATGGTTTGATTATCGAGCGCGCGGTCGCTTTTGCCGTCAATCAATTTGCCGCATTTGATGGCAATCGTTTCGGTGGGCTGCGCCGGCAGGGTAGAGGCAAAAATGCACAGACTGAAAAGAAGACCCCAAATTTTGCAACGCGTTGTTTCCATCTTTCCTTCCTCCGTGAAGTTTTGAAATAACACAATTTATCGTGGTTCCAGCCCCTCGTGGGCGGCTGTTGAAACTGAAGAAACGCCGTGATACCAAAGTGCCCCACACAGGGGCAGGACTACAAACCCACTCACGCATTTTAAAACCGCTGTAAATTGCCGATAGGCGGAATCAGCGGATAACTTAAAATAGTTCGGCGTTGATTCATTTACAAGCGTTTTTAGCGGAACAATTCGTTCAAGCGATTTTTCCCACCCGCAAGCATAAAGGCCATTCCACGCGTTTTTTGTTTGCATCATCGCCCCAAGCTGTGGTTAATTGGTCGATGATTTTATTCAAGGGGTGATCGCCGGTTTGCGCCAGATACCTTTGCGTCGCCGACCAGGTGTTCAAATATCCCAACATCTCTTCAAGATTCCAATGCGCCGCCAACGTGAACGCCGGCGCTTGCACTTCCGTAAACGGAAACGGAATCGTGCGATATTCACTTTCGATATGTTTTCTTTCCGGCGGCCAATAAGGCCCGACAATATCGAAATAATATTCGCTGACAATTTTGGTCACCGCCGGCTCGGTGCAGAGTAGATTATACATCCAGGCGGCGATTATGGCGCCCGGTGGCGCGACGCGTCGAACTTCCGCATAAAACCGCGCAAAGTCGAACCAATGCAAGGCTTGAGCGACAGTGATCAAATCGACTGATTGCGGCAAAATGCCGGTTGCTTCCGCGGGCGTCACGGCATATTTAATTTTCTCATGCGGCGTCGCATTGCGAATTTGCTTTTCGCTGGGATCAGTGGCGATCACCAGGTCAAAATATGGCGCCAACCCCAGCGCGGCCTGGCCGTTGCCCGTGCCGCAATCCCACGCCACCTGTTTATTGGGAGAGAAAGCGGCAAGATACGCAAATAAGGCTTCCGGATAATGCGGGCGATATTTCGCGTAATCCGCAGATTGTTTGGAAAAGTGGTCTTTGAAGGGCATTAGCGTGTTCGTTGCGTACTGGTTGCATTTTATTAAATACATAACTAAAAAAATAAATAAAGCGCAAGCCGGTTTATTAAAATTCGTTGGGACGCGGAAACTCGTGGCCGTCCACTAAAATCGTGCTTGATTTTGCGGCAAACTTTGTCTATATTTTGGGCATGATATGGAACGATGGAGGTAGCTTCTCATCTCTATCGAAGTGTTGAACGCAGTTCAAGTTTAGAAGGGGCCAATCTTGCCGTTTTCCAATTCAACGATTCTCATCAGCAGGACTGCCCGTATTGCGCCGCTGCCCTCAACAAATGCCATGATGATTTGTACGATTGTGACCAACAAGGGAGAATGGCTGTTCGCAGTCCCGCAGATCGGTTGTGATGTTGTCAGCATAAGAAAGTTTGTGTTTTCCGTCTTATGCAGCGTGGTCGCGCTGCATAAGAAAAAACGGCGATTTGACTCATTTTGCAGTTAATTGATTGTAGCACAGGAATTTAGGCTGGCGATTTTCGAAGGGTTGTTCCATCTTATGCTGCAGCAACTTGCCGCTTTTGCCAATTTTTTTCGGCAGTCTATTAAGTGTTAGTTAGGCTTTGGGTTCTTATCTTCTCAAACTCAGTCACAATGTTCGTCAATCATAAATCAATAGCAGCACTCGATACTCGGCCTCTTGAATATCTTCACAAGACAACAATGGGCAAGTTCAATCCTGATTATGATCTGAATGAACGTTTGAAGAATTCAGGATTTGAGATTCATGACTATCATTATGATCCAAGCTACCAGATTTCTAAGAAAAGGTTAAAAACCCAATTTAGGATATATACTTTTCGAGACCTCCCTAAAAGCTGGCCGCTAGCTTTGGGTAAAGTATTGTATAAATTTCTTCCGAGGCAATTCCGAAAAATTCTGAAATCTACTGAGATTGCAATGATTAGAATGGATGACGTAAATGCTAGAGCCTGGCCCACTGGAAAGAGCGTTGGCATTCATTCTGGCCTTTCTAATTTTCTCTTAAACTGTACTTATGCGTGCTTATCTCATAGGATATTCTATCGTAACAGTGAAATGAACCCTAAAGCACTTGAGTTGGCGGACGAGGTCAAACGTGCGACACAAAAATATATATTGTCATGGCAAACCACAGAAATGCTTGATAGTTTTTATGAGGCAATAACTGCTCGTTCAAAATTAACAACAAAGTTTCCAAGAGAGAGGCTTTTTATACTGAGCCAACAGTTCAATCAAGCCAATTCAATGATTACTTTTGTCATGATGCATGAACTGGCCCATATTGTTCTCAAACATAGCAATACTTCTGGCTTAAAGTCTCAAGAGCAGGAATACGAAGCAGATAGGTTAGCGGCAGAAATTCTTTGTGAAACATGTTATTGGCAAGGCCTAAAAAAGACCTCTGCCAATCCAATTTTTAGATTCCACTATTATTTAAGAAATTTCTTTTACGATCTATCGTACATAGATCCACTTATGGGGGCACTTGCGATGTCTATGTTTGAAGCACAGGATCGTATTAACGGTATAAATGAATCTTCAAAGATCGACAACAATGATACTCATCCACCGCCATATCTGAGACGCTGGAGAATTTTGAATACAATAGCCGATAAAATGACAGATCTCTCGGTTCCTGTCAATAAGCGGTTCTTTAATTTTGCTCTACCTTATTTTACTCATTGCATGATGAGTACAATATTGGTTGAGAATGGATTTAGACCTTTAACCCCCTTTAACACAAGAGCAACTATGAAATTCTATGAGCGATTTCACCCTAATTATGATCCAGAGCCCTCGCCGTTTAAGATACATACTTTCCCTGATAAAGTACGTGAAATGGAAAATGCGCCTCGCTTCTAATAATAGATTCTTGAGATAAAACAAATGAACAAGAAAGATACTGATAAGTTTCTCGATAAGAGCTTAGAAAATCTCTATCTCGAGTTGGGTCAACAATTGCTGGGACTATCATCGTTGCCTACATCAAAGGATACTTTTATCCGTGCGGCCCAAAAATGGATGATTGAAAGTCGGAAAGTTTTGGCCGAAAAAATATGTAGGAATGCTACGATACTAGCAATAGTTAAAAGTGATCAAGAGCAAAACAAAGGAATTTTATTTGCATCACTTGCTGATTTTCTTAGTTCGATCATTACTGGAGTTTCCCCATTCACTGTTAGTGCGTTACTTATAAAGGAAGGCTTAGATTCTCTATGCAAAGGGTTGTGGATAGAAAAAGGCAAGAAAAGAAAAAAGAATAAATAATTCAAAATGTTTACCTACTTCCTTAATTCGCAATGAGAAAACAATCAATCACATAACACGGCGTGGTGCGGACGGCGCGACGGCGGCATGATTTTTAATTCCAACGATCTCGAAGTCGCGCCGCCGCACACGCGCGGTGTTAGCCGTCACCCCTCGCCTGCCGTTTAATCGTCATTGCCTCTGCTGTTAAGCGCGTGATCTCGGCGAAATGGCCCGCGCTAATCAACTCATTTTTCACCATCCAACTGCCGCCGCAGGCGAGAACCTTTTTGAAGCTGAGATATTCCGCCAGATTCGCGGCGCTAATGCCGCCGGTGGGAATAAATTCGACGCTGGGGAACGGCGCGCTGAGCGCCTTCAGCGTCTTGAGTCCGCCAAACGCATCGGCGGGAAAAAATTTCAGCATGCTCAGGCCGGCTTCGAGCGCCGCCTGAATATCCGTCGGCGTGCACACGCCCGGAAAAACCGGCAGATGATGCTCCACACAATAATTCACCACGCTGGCCGAAAATCCCGGCGCGACAATGAACTTGGCGCCCGCAGCCACGGCGCGCTCGATTTGCTCTTCGGTTAACACCGTGCCGGCGCCGAGTAAAATCTCCGGGAACGCTTTGGAAATGGCGCGAATCGCGGCTTCGGCGGCGGCGGTGCGAAACGTAATTTCCGCACACGGCAGGCCGCCGTTCAGCAACGCCTCCGCCAACGGAATGGCCGACTCGACTCGCTCGAGGCTCACCACCGGAATAATGCCGAGCTGGCGTAACCGCGTGGGGACATTGACTAAATGCATATCATCTCATCTCCTTTTTGAATTTGGCCACCGCGCACGACACGAGCGCGAATGCCGCAGCGCCCGGTTAATGCCGCGATGGCGCCAGAGCCGATACTTTTTTCCATATTGCGACAAGGCTCGCACAGCGATACGCCTTCCAATTCCACCGCGCCGATTTGAAAACGTTTGCCGAGCCAATCATTCAACGTCACGCCGCGCACGGTGAGGTTGCGCCGCGACATGCCGGGGCGATATGGCACGCCAAGCGCGATGGCCGCAGCCTCTAAAAACTCTTCCTGCACCAACGTCACATTCAATTGGGGATTGCGCCCGAAATAACGATCGCCTTCGAGTCCTTTATTTTCTACCAGCGTCGCCGCTGCCACTTCTTGCACAACTTGCCGTGCTTTCGCGGCGAGATGAATTGCAATGACTTTACCCAAAAGTGCTCCGTAAAACTTTGAACGCATCTGCAAATGACATTTCGAATCTTTACGGTAGAATAATTCCTAACCCGAATGATTCATAACCACTGAGGGCCCGTTAAGAAATAAACTTTCCGTTTTTCGTAGTCCCAGCCCCTTGTGGGC
>CAYUVM010000291.1:0-6194 GCA_964447935.1 uncultured Cytophagia bacterium
ACCACCAGTGTGAGTTCGCCGCGCTTGGATTCTTATCCGGAAGACTACCTTCCAGAATCGGATGGGAGGCCCATGGCTGAAACGGATCGTCATCGCCAATTGATGATTGCTTTACTGCACGCGTTGAGGGAGCGTTTTCGTGAGCGTGCCGACGTTTATGTCAGCGGCAATATCTTCATTTATTATCACGACGAGGCCGGCGAGTTGCAAAGCGTCTCCCCCGATGTCTTCGTCGTGTTTGGCGTGGCGAATAAAGAGCGCCGGATTTATAAGTTGACCGATGAAGGCAAAGCGCCGGAAGTGGTGATTGAATTGACTTCGCGGAACACCAAAGTCGAAGATCTTGTGAGCAAACATTATATTTACGCCAGCCTCGGCGTGCGTGAATACTTTCTTTTTGACCCCTACGGCGAAGCGATGCAACCGATGCTGCGCGGCTTCCGGCTCAAAGGCGGCGAGTATTTGCCGATGAGCGGAGGTCGCATTTACAGCGAGACGTTAGAATTGGATTTAGTCGCCGAAGCTGGTGAGTTGCGTTTATATGATCCGATAACGGGCGAACGGTTGCTTACCCCCGAAGAAGCGGAGGCGGAACGCCGCGCAGAAAAAGCCGCCCGCCAAGCCGCTGAAGCAAGAGCAGCAGAGGCGGAGGCCGAAAACGCTTGTCTGCGTGAAGAATTGGCGAAACGACAAGGCCAGAAATCCTGAGGTCATTTGTTTCAAAAGATAACCAACACCGCTGGTGAATGGCTCACCAGCGGTGTTGGTCGTTTCGAATCTACTTCTGCGCATCGCGCGCCGATTGCCGGTAATTTAAAGCGTGATGTGTCACCCACCTCGATTACCTCCTCTCGAAGATTTAAAATTTCGTCACATGTTTCGTTTTAATCACTATTCTCTTAGCGAGTGTTTTCATGTCAAGATGGCTTCGAAGCAGTGCGTGCTGTGTGCAGAGGTGGGCGATTAACTTGATTTTATTGTTGAGTCAAATTGTCGTTTTGGCGCAAAATCAATCGGCCAACGGCGAAAGCAGCTTGATGGTGGCGCCGATTTTTTCGGATAACTTCAATGCCGGCAGTCTTAACGCCAACAGTTGGCGCCGGGGGACGAATGCCGGCAACCAAACTGCAGTCGTCAATAGTGCGCTCGAATTGCGCTCGCAGGGCGCCGAAAATGGTTGGATTATCACCAAAAATGCATACAAAGCCCGTAACACCATCGTGCAAATTAAAGTTGCCAAGCCGAACAATGACGGCGCGCTCGGCGTCAGCCCGACCGTGAATCTGGCTTCGAAAGTCGGCGTCGCCGATCAAAAAAACTGGTATCGATTTTACATTTACCGGAATGGCGCCAGCGGGCCTTATCGCTTGTTTGTGCAATGGAAGAAGAACGGCGTGGAAAAAGGTTTTGATGCCACCGGCAGTCTGGCGATCAACGGCGCGGTTTATCTGCGTTTGCGTTTCGATACTAAAAACGTTTACTTTGAGGCTTCATTGAACGGCACGGCGTGGGTCAACGCGTATACCGAAGTTTTTGCCTTGCCGGGTTACACGCTGGATTCGACGTTTTGGTATGAATTGACCGCTTACAACACCGCTTTGAACGGGACGGCGCGGATGGATGATTTCTCCATCAATGCGCTGCCGCCGGACCTCACGCCGCCGAAGATTAGTTTGGTGACCGCAAAGAATATTACCAGTACCGGCGCGCAGATCAGTTGGCAAACCAATGAGCCGGCGGACGCGCAGGTGGAATACGGCTTGACAAAACTTTATAGCAAAATAACACCGCGCGATTCCAACCTGGTAACGGCGCATAATTTTTCACTGGGGCCGTTACAACCGAACACTTCCTATCATTATCGCGTGCGCTCGAAAGACGACGCCGGCAATCTGGCGCTTTCGGGTGATTACGTTTTTGCGACGCCCCCGTTGCCTACCAATGCCTTGCGTTTAACCGTGCCCAACGGCGAGGAATGGTGGTTTACCAGCGAAAAGCGGAATATTCGCTGGAAAGGCGACACGACGATTGCCAATGTGAAACTGGATTATTCACGCGACGGCGGCCTCTCGTGGAAACCGATCGTGGCCAGCACGCCGAACAATGGTGTGTATCGATGGCAATTGCCGGACTCGGGTTCGAATAAGAATTTGATCCGCCTTTCTAACGCGGCGAATCCCAATGTCGCCGACCTCAGCAATGGGATGTTTTTTATTTCACCCCAAGCCCTGGTAGAATTTGCCGCGAAAACTGCGGAGCCAGTGTTGCAACCCGGGCCGCCGGGAAGCTGGGACGAGCGCATCACCGAGCGCGGCTGGTTTATGTATGAAGATGGCATGTATCATGCGTGGTACGGCGGCTGGAGTGGCGTTTATAATCACGCCAGCCAGAATTTTGTTAAACTCGGCTACGCTTCTTCTAATGACGGCGTTAATTGGACAAAGCATCCGGACAACCCGATTTACACCGAGCACTGGACTGAGGATATGTCAATCGTTAAAAATGGCAACACGTATTACATGTATGCCGAGAATGAATTTAATGGCGACGGCAACGGCGCCACGATTGATCTTTATACTTCGACCAATAAAATAAATTGGACGCGCCACGGCGTGGTGTTGACGCCTCGCACTGGCTGGGAAACCAACGATGTGGGAACGCCGACCGTTTGGAAAGAAGGCAATAAGTGGTTTATGCTTTATGAAGGTTTCGACAACGGCGCCGGCAAAGTTGGCCTGGCGACCTCGACGGATGGCAAGAACTGGACACGGTTTGCGGGGAATCCGGTGCTGATGAATTCCGTCAACCCGGCTTTGGATATTGCCATTGACAGCGTCATCAAACAGCGCAATGTTTATTATGCCTATGGGCATTACGACACCGGCGAAGGGGTTTGGGCCGGAGGATTGTTTACCTCGACGGACTTGATCAATTGGAAAGCTTATCCCGGCAATCCGATTCTCGACAATTCTGCCGTGCTGGTGGATAATGGCGTCAATTATTTTATGTATGGCATTTCGTCCAATCCCGACGCGTTGGCGCCGTATTATCTGAAATTTTCCACCCATACCAAAGATGTCATCCCACCCTTTATCACCGGGGTTGCTGCGAAAGTATTGAACGGCATCTCCGTAAAGTTTGATTGGTTAACCAATGAACCGGCGAATACACAAATTGAATATGGCTTGACGACAAGTTACGGCTCGCTGTCGCCGCTTGATTCGACCCTGACGGCCGTGCATTCGCTAACATTGACCGGATTGCAGGGCAACAAAACCTATCATTACCGTGTGCGCTCACGTGATGAGTCCGGTAATCTGGCAAAGAGTGCCGATTCCACGTTTAAGACTCCGGACTGGATTTTTACCGATAATTTTAACTCGAATACACTCGGGGCAAGCCGCTGGCGGCTCGGCTCGAACGCCAACAACAAATCCGCGGTGGTGGATTCGGCGCTGGAGCTGCGATCACTTCCCGTTACCAGCGGCGGCAACGAAAGCGGTTGGGTGGTCACGCGCACGGCTTATCCGGCGCGCTATTCACGGGTCAGAATTAAAGTCGCCAAACCCAATAGCGACGGCGCGCTGGGCATCAGCCCGACGTATAATTTGGCTTCAAAATTTGGCATTGCGGATCAGCCCAACTTCTATCGGTTTTACAATTTTCGCAGCGGCAACACCGGGCCGTATCGCTTGATTGTGCAAGCCAAAAAGAACGGCGTCGAAGAGGAGCGCGACGTGACCGGCGCGCTCGTCATCAATGGCGCGTTTTTTATGCGCCTGCGTTTTGACCAAACGAACATTCACTTCGAAGCCTCGCTCGATGGCGCGAAGTGGACCGATGCTTATACGGAGGTTTTTTCGCTGCCGGGTTACACGCTGGATTCACCGTTTTATTATGAGTTGTCGGCTTACAGCACGCCAACCTCCGGCGTTTGGCGAATCGACGATTTCGGCATTTTGACGGAGCCTCATGCTGTGGCAAAATCGGCGGCGGAAGAATTTGTTAACGCGGCGTTGCCGGAAAAATTTGCGCTCAATAATTATCCCAATCCGTTCAATGCCGCGACGCGCTTGCAATTAGCCCTGCCGCGCGCCGCCGAAGTTGAGCTTGCCGTTTTCGATTTGACCGGCCGAGAGGTGCAACGGTTTTCACTCGGATCGCGCACCGCGGGAAATCATGAAATCACCTGGAACGGTCGCGATCGCCGTGGCATCGACCTGGGCACGGGAATTTATCTGGCGCGTCTGCGGTATCGGGCGACGGCCAATGAAGCCTGGTCGCAAATCGTGCATCGGGTGATGATGGTGAAATAAAGCAAACGGAGTGTCAAGCTTCAGCTTGACAACAGCAGCTTTGTTTTGGTTATCGCTAAACTAAAATTTGACACTCCGCGTGAGTCTGCCGCGACAAAAACGTCCATCTAATAAACTCCTCGGCCAGTGGAATATAATCCCGGACGGGGAGTTTTTATTTTGTGTCATCCGAATCGTCAACCGCATGCGGCGTTGTGGATTTTCATAGCGTTATTTTGTTAAATTTAAATTTGCCGTTTTGCGGAATGAGTTTTGCGGTTAGCCACTGTGCTTGCTAATAAACCAAGTCTATCATCGTTATTTATAAAGCCACCGAAGTGTTGCAGTTTTGTTTCATTTTATGACACTGTATCACAATTTAGACACTTTGCTGTTGAAGAGAGAGCCATGAAGCATCGTTTGATTTGTTTTAAACACCCAATTGCATCTTTTTTAATTCTAACTTTCCCACTCTTGCTCGCGGCCAATTTCATTGTGCCCTCCGGCCCATTGCGTCGCGCCGGACATGAAACTGTGATGAATGCGCAACACGATGGCCCCGGTTTGCCCAAACACAGTTATCCCGATAATCAGGTTTTCACCATCATTAGCCGCATCGACAGCACAAAGGGCGCGCCGCGCTCGCATGGCAGCGTTTCGATGCACAAAGGGTATTTAGCGGTCATTTATTCCGCGGACGGAATTTATTCGGACGGCGGTTTTTCTTTTTATGATATCTCCAATCCCTATGCTCCGGCGTTAGTTTTTCGCAAAGATGATGACGAAACGCGCGAACTCCGCGAAGCGCATGGCTACGGCTATAGCAGCAACTATCCCGGCGATTATGTGGCTTTGCAAGCGGCTTATGGCGTGCAAATTTGGGATTGGACGAATATCACGAACCCGCGGCGCGTGAGTTATTTGCATCTCCCCGGCATTGAAGACAGCGATTATGCGCTCGGCGCGTGGTGGTTGTTTTGGCAAGCACCGTATATTTATATCGGCGGCTCGAGCAACGGCATTTATATCGTCGATGCCACTGATCCGGCCAAACCCCTGTTGGTGAATCGTGGCGGCAAACCCAATCCAATTCCCATTAGTCAAACCGGCGGTTTTCGCGTTGGGCCGATTTTCGCGGTTGGCAATCTGCTGGTGGCTTCGAGCATGGAAGGCCAAGGCTATCTGACGATGGATATCAGCGATCCGAAAAATCCCAAGCTGCTGGCAGTGGAGAACCGCAACGCGCCGGAAATTTATAGCATCATGGTGAATGGCCACAAAATTTTAAGCGCCGGCAATGATGGTTTTTTGCATGTGCACAACATCAGCGACCCCACGCGCCTCGCTTTGCTCAATAAAATTGAAGTGGGCGGCCGGCGTGGCTATCTCACGTTTCAAGATGGTTTTGTGCACATGGGCGGCGGCCAACAATACACGAAAGTCGACATTCGCAACGATGGCGATTACACCATTGTTGGCACCACCTCTTCGTATATCGAAAATCGCAGTGAGGATTTCGCCACGCCGCTCGGCAATCTTGTGATGGTGAGCGACGATCACGGCAACGGCAGTTTTATCATTCCGCATCAAACCGCGGCGGATAACGCAGGTCCGGCGGTGAATATGGTGTTGCCCGCTAACAATGCCGTCAATCAAGCGCTCACCTCGCGCATCGGTTTGACATTTACCGACATGATTGATCTGCGTTCGGTGAATAATTCCACGTTGAGCGTGCGGCCAGTCGGCGGCGTACCGCTCACCGGCAAGTACAGCACACAAACCGGCATCGTTAATTTTTTCCCCGACACGCCGCTGCAGCGCAATATGGTTTATGAAATCGTTGTCCCGCCTGGCGGGATCAAAGATTGGACGGGCAATCCCGCGACGACGCCGTTTATT